>NZ_JBEXKG010000011.1:0-92800 GCF_040609555.1 Streptomyces sp. NPDC004658 | reverse complement strand
GCCAAACCGCCAAAGGAAACGACGTCTTAGAGGTCGTTTTCGCCTGGACTGCCCGTGTATCCAGCGATTTTCGGACTGCCGGGTTGTGGTGCTCGATGGGCGGGGCGCCGGTGGCCGCGAGCGCCGCGTACGCGCTGCCGTTCCCGGTCGAGGACGGGGCCGCCGCGGTGCGGCTGGCCGCGCGACTGGAGGAGCGGGTGGCCGGCGTCTACTCGGACCTGGTACGGGCCACGACGGGCGCACGGCGGGCCGACGCGGCCGGGGCGCTGCGGGAGGCGGCGGTCCGGGCGGTGCGCTGGAGCGGGGGGAGCGTAGCCTTCCCTGGTCTGGCCGAGCGGTCCGGGGAACGGACGGGCGCGGCCGGCACGGCACCGTCGCCGTCCGGGTCGCCGACGCGTTGACCGCCGGCCGGGCGGGCGGGGGCCGGGCCGCACCGCGAGGCGGCGGGACAGGGCCGTGACGACCCGGCCGCGGGGCAGCGCCCGGCCGGACCAAGGCCGAAGGCCCGGGCGGCAGACCCGGACGGGACCGGCGGCACACGACAGGAAGGGACGACTCGCGCATGGTTTTCGAACCGCCGCAGCGCCTGGTGCGGGCGCTCGGTGAGACGGCACCGGCCGGCGACGACTGGCTGGCGCGGCTGCCCACGGCGGCCGAGCGGGCCGTCGCCCGGCGCGAGTTGACCGTCGAGCGGGTGCAGGTGCCGGGCGGGCGCAGCAGCCTGGTGGTGCTGGTGCGGCGGGCGGACGGCACGCCGGCCGTGCTGAAGCTGGCCCCGCCCCGGGCCCGCCCGGAGAGTGAGCGGGCGGCGCTGGCGCACTGGGGCGGGCTGGGCGCCGTACAGCTGCTGGAGGCCGAGGCGGAGGACGGGGCGCTGCTGCTGGAGCGGCTGCACCCGGATGTGTCGGTGCGGTCGTTGCCGGAGGCCAGGGCGCTGCTGGAGGCGGCCGGGACACTGCGCAGGCTGTGGGTGGCGCCGCCGGACGGGCATGTCTTCGAGACCGTCGCCGAGCGGACGGGGCGGCAGGCGGCGGCGATGCGGGCGAGCGCCGAGACCGATCCGGAGGCGGCCCCGCTGGTGGAGGCGGCCCTCGCCGCGCGAGCGGAGCTGCTGGTCGCGCCGCCCGAGCGGCTGCTGCTGCACGGCACGTTCCGGCAGAGCAAGGTGCTCTCCGGGGAGCGGATGCCCTGGCTGGCGGTGGGCCCCGACCCGGTGGTCGGCGAGAGCGCCTTCGATCTGGCGCGGCTGGTGCGGGACCGGGTGGAGGACCTGATCGCGGCGTCGTCCGGGCCGTCCACCACCCGGCGCCGGATCAAGCGGCTCGCCGAGTCGCTGGAGGTCGACCAGGAACGGCTGCGGGGCTGGACGCTGTTCCGCGCGGTGGAGTCCGGGGTACGGGCCCGCCGGGTCGGCCGGGAGAAGGACGCGGAACTGCTGCTGGAGTTCGCGAGCTGGCTGTAGGTGAGCGTGGGGCGGCCGTCGCCGTGGCCGGTCTCGCCGGGCGGGGGCGGCTGCCCGCCCCCGGACGCGCGGGGACCCCCCGGGCGGCGCCCGGGAGGTCCCTCACTGCCGCCGGCTACTGCCGCGGCTGACCGCTCACTGAGCGGTCAGGCGGGCGATCGCGTCCTCGACGGACAGTTCCTCGCGCTCGCCGGTCTTGCGGTCCTTCAGCTCCAGGACGCCCTCGCCGGAGCGGCGGCCGGCGACCAGGATCTGCGGGACGCCGATCAGCTCGGCGTCGGTGAACTTCACGCCCGGGGAGACGCCGGCCCGGTCGTCCACCAGGACGCGGACGCCCGCGGCGGCGAGCTTCTCGGAGACGTCGAGGGCCAGTTCGGTCTGGAGCGCCTTGCCGGCGGCGACGACGTGCACGTCGGCCGGCGCGATCTCCTTGGGCCACACCAGGCCGTGCTCGTCGGCGGTCTGCTCGGCGAGCGCGGCGACGGCACGGGAGACGCCGATGCCGTAGGAGCCCATGGTGACGCGGACCGGCTTGCCGTTCTGGCCGAGGACGTCCAGCTTGAGGGCGTCGGTGTACTTGCGGCCCAGCTGGAAGATGTGGCCGATCTCGATGGCGCGGTCCAGCTTCAGGCCGGTGCCGCACTTGGGGCAGGGGTCGCCCTCCTGGACCACCACGACGTCCACGTACTCGTCGACCTCGAAGTCCCGGCCCGCGACGACGTTCTTGGCGTGCGTGTGCTCCTTGTTGGCGCCGGTGATCCAGGCGGTGCCGGGGGCCACGCGCGGGTCGGCGATGTACTTCACCTTCTCGCCCAGGCCCTGCGGGCCGACGTAGCCGCGGACCAGGTCGGCGCGCTCGGCGAAGTCCGCCTCGGTGACCATCTCGACGGCGGCCGGGGCGAAGTGCGCCTCGACCTTGCCCAGGTCCACCTCGCGGTCCCCGGGCACGCCGACGGCGACGATCTCGCCGTCCACCTTGACCAGCAGGTTCTTCAGCGTGGCGGAGGCCGGGACGCCGAGCGAGGCGGCCAGCGTCTCGATGGTCGGGGTGTCGGGGGTCGGGATGTCCTCGGCGGCGGGTACGTCCGAGGCGTCCACCGGCTTCAGCTCGTACGTGATCGCCTCGGTGTTGGCGGCGAAGTCGCAGTTCGGGCAGTCGGCGAAGGTGTCCTCGCCGGCCTCGGCCGGGGCGAGGAACTCCTCGGACTTGGAGCCGCCCATGGCGCCGGCGGTGGCCGCGACGATGCGGTAGTCGAGGCCGAGGCGCGCGAAGACGCGGCGGTAGGCCTCGCGGTGCAGGGCGTAGGACCGGCCGAGGCCCTCGTCGTCCAGGTCGAAGGAGTAGGAGTCCTTCATCAGGAACTCGCGGCCGCGCAGGATGCCGGCGCGGGGGCGGGCCTCGTCGCGGAACTTGGTCTGGATCTGGTAGAGGATCACCGGCAGGTCCTTGTAGGACGTGCACTGGTCCTTGACCAGCAGGGTGAAGATCTCCTCGTGGGTGGGGCCGAGGAGGTAGTCGCCGCCCTTGCGGTCCTTGAGCCGGAACAGCTCCTGGCCGTACTCGTCCCAGCGGCCGGTGGCCTCGTAGGGCTCGCGCGGCAGCAGGGCGGGCAGGGCGACCTCCTGGGCGCCGATGGCGTCCATCTCCTCGCGGACGACGCGCTCGACGTTGGCGAGGACCTTCTTGCCGAGGGGCAGCCAGCTCCAGATGCCGGCGGCCGTGCGGCGGACGTAGCCGGCGCGGACGAGGAGCTTGTGGCTGAGGACCTCGGCGTCCGCCGGGTCGTCGCGCAGCGTCTTCGCCATCAACTGGGACATGCGCTGGACCGGTGCGTTGGCCATGGTTCTCTAACTCCTGCCGGGTAAAGGTGATGGCATGGAGGTTAGCCGGGCCGCCCGCGCCGGTGGAAATCGGTTAACGCCTGCGCAGCGGCAGGGGGGCGCCCATCACGGCGTACGGCCTCGGTGCGCTCGGGAAATGGACCCGGCGGGCGAGGTCGACGTAGCCGAGGGAGTGGTAGAGGCCGCGGGCGGGGCTGTCGGTGTCGATCGCGGAGAGGATCGAGCGGGGTTCGTCGGCGGTGTCGGTGATGGTGGTGATCAGACGCCGGCCGATGCCCCGGTTCTGGTGGTCGGGGTGGACGTGCAGCTCGGTGATGACGAAGGAGTCGTCCAGCCAGAAGTCGTTGCCGCCCGCGCGCAGGTAGGGCTCGACGACGGTGGACCACCAGTGGGTACGGCTGTTGGGCATGCCGTAGACGAACCCGACGAGCCGTCCCCGGACGGTGGCACCGTAGGCGCGCGCGCCGCGGTACTGCATGTGCCGCTGGACGATCTGCCGGCGTACGGCGACTTCGTCCGGGCCGAGTCCGAAGGCGACGGCTTGGACGGCCAGGGCCTCGTCCACGTGGGCGGTGAGGTCCAGGGGGCCGATCACGAGGTCCATGCGGGGAGCGTACAGGGCGCTCAGAACAGCACGCTCATGAAGGCTCCCACCTCGTGGAAGCCCACCCTGCGGTACGTCCTGCGCGCCGCGGTGTTGAAGTCGTTCACGTACAGGCTGACCACGGGGGCCACGTCGGCCAGGGCGTAGCGCAGTACGGCCGCCATGCCGGGGGCCGCCAGGCCCCTGCCCCGGTACTCGGGGGCCACCCACACGCCCTGGATCTGGCAGGCCTGGGGGGTCGCCGCGCCGATCTCCGCCTTGAACACGACCCGGCCCTGGTCGTCGACGCGGGCGAAGGAGCGGCCGGAGCCGACGAGTTCGGCGACCCGGGCCTGGTAGAGCAGGCCGCCGTCGCCGGCGAGCGGGGAGACGCCGACCTCCTCGGTGAACATCGCCACGCACGCCGGCATGATCGTCTCCATCTCGTCCTTGCGGACGCGGCGGACGTGCGGGTCCGGGGTGATGTCCGCCGGCATGCGGTCGGTGACCATCAGGGGCTGGTGGGCGCGGACCTCGCGGGCCGGGCCCCAGTGCGGCTCCAGCAGCCGCCACAGCGCGGCGGTGGGTTCGGCGGGGCCGACGATGGAGGAGCAGCGCCGGCCGGACCGCCGGGCGCGGTCGGCGAAGGCGCGGACGGCGCGGGGGGTGGCGCAGATGGGGACGAGGTTGGCGCCCGCATAGCACAGGGACGTCAGCATGCCGTCCTCGTACCAGCCCCACATCTCGCCGCCGAGCCGCCAGGGGTCGAGGCCCGCGACCTGGACCCGCGAGGTCACGAAGGCGTTCGCGACCGGCTCGCGGTCGAGGACGGCGAGCGCGGCGTCCAGGTCGCCCGGTTCGAGCACTCGTGAGGTGGTCTGGGTCAACACGTGCGGGGCCTCACGCTGGGGGTCTGCTGATCTCCGCACTATAGCCGCGCCGGCTTTGCGGTGCGCCTCCAGCTCGGGGGCCGGGGTTCGTCCGCGACCCGCCGGAGACGTCAGCCCGCCACCGAGACCGACGGTTCGCCGGAGGCCACGCCCTCGGCCTCCATCTGCTCCGCCAGCTTCATGGCCTCCTCGATGAGGGTCTCCACGATCTTGGACTCGGGGACGGTCTTGATGACCTCGCCCTTCACGAAGATCTGGCCCTTGCCGTTGCCGGAGGCGACGCCGAGGTCGGCCTCGCGGGCCTCGCCGGGGCCGTTGACGACGCAGCCCATGACGGCGACGCGGAGCGGGACCTCCATCCCGGTCAGGCCGGCGGTGACCTCTTCGGCGAGCTTGTAGACGTCGACCTGGGCACGGCCGCAGGACGGGCAGGAGACGATCTCCAGGCCGCGCTGGCGCAGGCCGAGCGACTGGAGGATCTGCAGGCCGACCTTGACCTCCTCGACCGGCGGGGCCGAGAGGGAGACCCGGATCGTGTCGCCGATGCCCTGGGAGAGCAGGGCGCCGAAGGCGACGGCCGACTTGATGGTGCCCTGGAAGGCGGGGCCGGCCTCGGTGACGCCGAGGTGGAGGGGGTAGTCGCACTGCTCGGCGAGCTGCCGGTAGGCCTCGATCATCACGACCGGGTCGTTGTGCTTGACGGAGATCTTGATGTCGCGGAAGTCGTGCTCCTCGAAGAGGGACGCCTCCCACAGCGCCGACTCGACCAGGGCCTCGGGCGTGGCCTTGCCGTACTTCTGGAGCAGGCGCTTGTCCAGGGAGCCGGCGTTGACGCCGATGCGGATCGGGGTGCCGTGGTCCTTGGCGGCCTTGGCGATCTCCTTGACCTTGTCGTCGAACTGCTTGATGTTGCCGGGGTTGACGCGGACGGCGGCGCAGCCGGCCTCGATGGCGGCGAAGACGTACTTGGGCTGGAAGTGGATGTCCGCGATCACCGGGATCTGGGACTTCCTCGCGATGGTGGCGAGGGCGTCGGCGTCGTCCTGGGTGGGGCAGGCCACGCGGACGATCTGGCAGCCGGAGGCGGTCAGCTCGGCGATCTGCTGGAGGGTGGCGCCGATGTCGGACGTGCGGGTCGTGGTCATCGACTGGACCGAGACGGGCGCGTCTCCGCCGACCGCCACGCTTCCGACCTGGATCTGCCGGCTCTTCCGGCGCTCGGCGAGCTTGGTCGGAACGGACGGCATGCCGAGAGAAATCGCAGTCATCTGCTGTGCAACCCCAAGTCGTGGATCAAGGTCCGGTCCCGTGCAACGGCGGGCTCCAGGCTTTGAGATTACGGCACCGGGCCCCGCGTCAGCACATCCCACCCGTAAACCCACCCGATGGAATGCGGCCCGGAACCCGAGGGCTCCGGGCCGCCGTGAACGACGGGTGGCTACGAGATTTTCACCGGGTTGACCACGTCGGCGATCAGCACCAGGACGGTGAAGCAGACGAAGATCCCGGCCACGACGTACGCCACGGGCATCAGCTTGGCGACGTCGAACGGTCCGGGGTCGGGCCGGCGCAGCACCCGTGCCAGGTTCCGCCGCAACGACTCCCACAGGGCGCCCGCGATGTGCCCGCCGTCGAGCGGGAGCAGCGGGAGCATGTTGAACAGGAACAGGGAGAGGTTGAAGCCGGCGAGCACGAACACGAACATGGCCAGCTGCTGCGAGGCCGGGATGTCCAGGGTGGCGATCTCGCCGGTGACCCGGGCGGCGCCGACGATGCCCATCGGGGAGTCCGGCTCGCGCGGGCCGTCGCCGAAGGCCGCGTCCCACAGGGCCGGGATCTTGCCGGGCAGGGCGACGAGGGAGTCGACGGCGTCCCCGACCCGGTCGGTCATCCAGGTCACGGACTCGCCGAAGTCCTGTTTGACGACGCCGGTGGCGGGGCTGAAGCCGAGGAAGCCGGCCTTGACGTAGCCGTTGACGTAGTTGCCGCCGGCGTCCTTCTTGGCGACCTGGTTCGTGGCGATCTTCGCGTGCAGGGTCACGTCCCGGCCGTGGCGGTCGACGACGAAGGCGACGTCCTTCCCGGCGCTGTCCCGGATGAGGTCCGAGAGCGTGTTCCAGTCCTTGGTCGGCTTGCCGTCGAAGGAGACGATCCGGTCGCCCGGCTTCATGCCGGCCTGCGCGGCCGGGGACGCCGGGTCGGACTTCTTGCAGCTGTCGCGGTGCTGGCTCTGCGCGATGACGCAGGGCGAGACGGATTCCACGACGGTGGTCTCCTTCTGGATGCCGAAGCCCATCAGCACGGTGAGGAAGAGGGCGACCGCGAGCACCAGGTTCATGAAGGGGCCCGCGAACATGACGATGACCCGCTTCCACGGCTTGCGCGTGTAGAACATGCGCGTCTCGTCACCCGGCTGGAGTTCCTCGAAGGCCGCCGAGCGGGCGTCCTCGATCATGCCGCGCCACGGGGAGGTGGAGCGGGCGGAGACCCGGCCCTGGTCGTCCGGCGGGAACATGCCGATCATGCGGATGTAGCCGCCGAGCGGGATCGCCTTGATGCCGTACTCGGTCTCGCCCTTCCTGCGTGACCAGACGGTCGGGCCGAAGCCGACCATGTACTGCGGCACGCGGATGCCGAAGAGCTTGGCCGTGGACAGGTGCCCCAGCTCGTGCCACGCGATCGAGACGAGCAGGCCGACCGCGAAGACCACTATGCCGAGGATGAACATCAAGGTCGTCATGCACGCGCCTCCGCGGTCGCCGTCGTGGCTGTGAGTTCGCGGGCCCGGGCCCTCGCCCAGGTCTCCGCTTCGAGGACGTCCGACACCGTGAGTGAGGTTCCCGTGACCGGGGTGCCGTGCTCCTGAACCACCCGGGTGACGGTATCCATGATCCCGTTGAAGGGCAGCGCGCCGCTCAGGAAGGCCGCGACGCACTCCTCGTTGGCGGCATTGAACACCGCCGGGGCCGTGCCCGCGAGCCGCCCCACGTGCCGGGCGAGGTTCACCGAGGGGAAGGCCTCGTCGTCCAGGGGGAAGAACTCCCAGGTGGAGGCCTTGCTCCAGTCGAACGCGGGGGCCGCGTCCGGGACGCGTTCGGGCCAGCCCAGACCGATGGCGATGGGCCCGCGCATGTCCGGGGGCGTCGCCTGGGCGATCGTGGATCCGTCGGTGAACTCGACCATCGAGTGGACATACGACTGCGGGTGGACGACCACCTCAATGCGGTCGAAGGGAATGTCGTAGAGGAGGTGCGCCTCGATGACCTCCAGTCCCTTGTTGACCAGGGTCGCGGAGTTGACCGTGATGACCGGGCCCATCGCCCAGGTGGGGTGGGCGAGGGCGTCCGCGACGGTGACGTGCGCCAGTTCGTCCCTGGTCCGGCCGCGGAAGGGGCCGCCGGAGGCGGTGACGACGAGCTTGCGGACGTCGGACCGGGTGCCGGCGGCGAGCGCCTGGAAGAGCGCCGCGTGCTCGGAGTCGACCGGGATGATCTGGCCCGGCTTCGCGAGCGCGGTGACCAGCGGGCCGCCGACGATCAGCGACTCCTTGTTGGCGAGTGCGAGGGTGCGGCCCGCCTCCAGGGCGGCGAGGGTCGGCGCGAGGCCGATGGAGCCGGTGATGCCGTTGAGCACGGTGTGGCAGTCGGAGGCGGCGACCTGGGTGGCCGCCTCGGGCCCGGCGAGGATCTCCGGCAGCGGCTCCCCCGCGCCGTACTGGGCGGCGAGTGCCTCGCGCAGCGCGGGGACGACGTCCTCGCGGGCGACCGCGACGGTCCGTACCCGCAGCCGGCGCGCCTGCTCGGCGAGGAGGACCGGCCGGCCGCCGTTCGCGGACAGGGCGGTGACCCGGAAGCGGTCGGGGTTGCGCAGCACGAGGTCGATGGCCTGGGTGCCGATGGATCCGGTGGAGCCGAGGATCACCACGTCCTTGGGGCCGTCCCCGGGGGCGGGGTCGTAGACGAGGTGCGGGTCGGCGAGGGGGGCCGGACGGGCGGGACTGTCGGTCATCCCCCCATTGTGGCCGCACGCGGTGACGACCTGGACAGCGCGTCCCTCGCCCGGGTGCGTTCAACGGCAGCGTGAAGTCACCGTGAAGATCATGTGATAACACTTCAGTCCTGGTCGGTACCGCCCGGCCCGGCCACGATTTCGCGGACGACATCCTGGGGGGATCTCTCCATGCGTACTGTGCGCATACGCGCCGCCCTGCCCGCCCTCGCCGGCGCGGCCCTGCTCACCGGCACCCTGCTCAGCACCCCGGCCGAGGCCGCCGGGGGCGTGAAGATCCACCACGTGTGGTTCGACAGCCCCGGTCCGGACAACCGCTCGAACAAGAGCCTGAACGCCGAGTGGGTGCAGCTGAAGAACACCAGCGGCTCGGCGGTCTCGCTCAAGGGGTGGGTGCTGAAGGACACCTCCAACCACAAGTACGTCTTCGGGAACGTCAAGATCGGTGCCGGGAAGTACCTCAAGGTGCACACCGGCAGCGGCTCGGACACCACGTCGGACAAGTACCAGGGCCGCCGCGCCTACGTCTGGAACAACGACAAGGACACGGCGACCCTGACCAAGGCGAGCGGCAGCAAGGTCGACACCTGCTCCTGGACGACGCGCGACCCGAGCGACACGTACTGCTAGCTCCCGAAGGGACGGCGGGCGTTCTCGCGGGCCGAGGGTCCGGGGGTCGCGTCGGCGATCCACGGTCCCTCTCCCGAGGGGTCGAGGATGCCCTCCTCCAGCCAGGTGTAGGCCCCGCCGAGGACGTGCTTGACCACCTTGCGGTCCAGGTCGTCGGTGTTGGTCCACAGCCGGGCGAAGAGTTCGTCCACCCGGATGCGGGCCTGGCGGCAGAAGGCGTCGGCGAGCTGGTAGGCCTCCCGGCCGTGCTCGCCCTCGCGCCACAGCCGCTCGGCGCGGACGCAGGCCGCGCTCATCGCGAACAGTTCGGCGCCGATGTCCACGATCCGGCCGAGGAAGCCCTGCTTCGTCTCCATCCGGCCCTGCCAGCGGGACATGGCGTAGAAGGTGGAGCGGGCGAGTTTGCGGGCGGTGCGCTCGACGTAGCGCAGGTGCCCGGAGAGGTCGATGCCGTGCTTGAACTCGCCGTAGGCGGTCGGCAGTTGCCCCGGCCCGGCGACCAGCTTCGGCAGCCACTTGGCGTAGAAGACACCCGCGTTGGCCCCTGCCTTCGCCTTGGCGGACAGCGGTTTGTCGGGGTCGATGAGGTCGCCGGCGACCGACAGGTGCGCGTCCACGGCCTCCCGCGCGATCAGCAGGTGCATGATCTCCGTGGAGCCCTCGAAGATGCGGTTGATGCGCAGGTCGCGCAGGATCTGCTCGGCCGGGACCGCCCGCTCGCCGCGCGCCCGCAGCGACTCGGCCGTCTCGTAGCCGCGCCCGCCCCGGATCTGGACCAGTTCGTCGGCCATCTTCCAGGCCATCTCGGAGCCGTAGAGCTTGGCGAGGGCGGCCTCGATGCGGATGTCGTTGCGGTCCTCGTCGGCCATCTGCGAGGACAGGTCGAGCACGGCCTCCAGCGCGAACGTCGTCGCCGCGATGAAGCTGATCTTGGAGCCGACCGCCTCGTGCAGCGCGACCGGCTTGCCCCACTGCTCGCGCTCGGCCGCCCACTCCCGGGCGATCTTCAGGCACCACTTGCCGGCTCCGGCGCACATCGCGGGCAGGGACAGCCGGCCGGTGTTGAGGGTGGTGAGCGCGATCTTCAGCCCGGCGCCCTCGGGGCCGATGCGGTTGGCCGCCGGAACCCGCACCCGGTGGAAGCGGGTGACGCCGTTCTCGATGCCGCGCAGGCCCATGAAGGCGTTGCGGTTCTCGACGGTGACGCCCTCGGAAGCCGCCTCCACGACGAACGCGGTGATGCCGCCCTTGTGCCCCTCGGACTTCGGCACGCGGGCCATGACGACGAGCAGGTCGGCGACCACGCCGTTGGTGGTCCACAGCTTCACGCCGTCGAGCACGTAGTCGTCGCCGTCGGGTACGGCGGTGGTGGCGAGGCGGGCCGGGTCGGAGCCGACGTCCGGCTCGGTGAGCAGGAACGCGGAGATGTCGGTGCGGGCGCAGCGGGGCAGGAAGGCGTCCTTCTGCTCCTGGGTGCCGAACAGCTTCAGCGGCTGCGGTACGCCGATCGACTGATGCGCCGAGAGGAGCGCGCCGACGGCGGGGCTGACGGAGCCGACCAGGGCGAGGGCCTTGTTGTAGTACAACTGGGTGAGGCCGAGGCCGCCGTACTTGGGGTCGATCTTCATGCCGAGGGCGCCGAGTTCCTTCAGGCCCGCCACGACCTCGTCGGGGATGCGGGCCTCGCGCTCGATCCGGGCGGGGTCGATCACCGTCTCGCAGAACGCGCGCAGCTTCGCCAGGAACTCCTCGCCGCGCCGCACGGACTCCTCGTCGGGCAGCGGGTGGGGGTGGATGAGGTCGAGCCGGAAGCGCCCGAGGAACAGCTCCTTGGCGAAGCTGGGCTTGTGCCAGTCCTGCTGCCGGGCGGCCTCCGCCACCTGGCGGGCCTCGCGCTCGGTGACGGTGGTGCGTGGGGTGGTGGTGGCGGACATTCAGGCTCACCTCGCCGCGAAGGGGGACGAATGGGACCGTTCGTTACCGACCAGTGCTACTGGATCGTTGGTACCCGAAACGGGCCGACCCCACCACCCCTCGCGCGCGAACGGTCGAAAGACCCGCCGGAGTTCACGGGAAAGCTGTCGAAGCGCTTCGACAGCCTATGGACACTCCGGCCCGCCTGGAGCTAGTGTCACTCTCACCCTCACCCACCTTGTTCGCACGGCGCAGCGTCGAAGCGCTTCACAAAGCTTGGAGAGCTGGATGGTCACCCTCGCCGAGGTCGCTCAGCACGCCGGGGTCTCGGCGAGCACGGTGAGCTACGTCCTCAGCGGCAAGCGGTCCATCTCCGCGACCACCCGGCAGCGGGTCGAGCAGAGCATCCGGGAGCTGGGCTACCACCCGAACGCGGGTGCCCGCGCCCTGGCCGGCAAGCGGTCCAACATCATCGCGCTGATGGTGCCACTGCGCACCGACATGTACGTGCCGGTGATGATGGAGATCGCCATCGCGGTGGCCACCACGGCCCGGACGCACGGCTACGACGTCCTGCTGCTCACCGGTGAGGAGGGGCCCGACGCGGTGCGCCGGGTCACCGGCAGCGGTCTCGCCGACGCGATGATCCTGATGGACGTCGAACTGGAGGACGAGCGGCTGCCGCTGCTGCGGGGCACCGACCAGCCCTCCGTGCTCATCGGTCTGCCCGCCGACACCGCCGGGCTGACCTGCGTGGACCTGGACTGGAGCGCGACCGGCGCGCTGTGCGTGGAGCACCTGGCGGGGCTCGGGCACCGTGACATCGCTGTCATAGGCGAGGCGCCCGCCGTCTACGAGCGGCACACCGGCTTCGCCGAGCGCACGCTGGAGGGGCTGCGCGCGCGGGCCCGGGAGGCGGGGGTGCGGGTGCTGCACCGGCCGTGCGAGGGCGGGTACGACGCCCTGGCCCTGACCCTGGCCCGGATCTTCGACGAGCGGCCGGGGACGACCGGGTTCGTGGTGCAGAACGAGTCGGCGGTGGAACCGCTGCTCGCGCTGCTGCGCCAGCAGGGCCGGGCCGTGCCCGAGGACGTGTCCGTCGTCGCGATCTGCCCGGACCAGGTCGCCGTCCAGGCCTCGGTACGGCTCACCTCGGTCGCCGTCCCCGCCCAGGAGATGGGCCGGAACGCCGTGGAGCACCTGGTGGCCAAGCTGGACGGGCGGGGCGGCGACGAGGTCGTGCTGCTCACGCCCGAGCTGACGGTACGGGCGAGTTCGGGACCGGCACCGGCCGCGCCCTGACCACCCGCCGGTCACGCGCCGTACGGGACGCACCCGCGCCCGCCCGCCGTCCGCGCCCCCGGCCCGCCGTCCTGCCCGCTCCCTGCCCGCACCGGTCCGCCGTCCCTGCCTGCCGCACCCCCTGCTGTCCCTTCCGCTGCACCGCCTGCTGTCCCCGCCTGCCGGGCGTGCAGCGCCCGCAGCCCAAGGTCAGTCTCGCGCAGTCCTCCCCCACCGTCGGCACGTTCAGGGAGCGGGACGGGGCTCTGGAGTGGAGCTGCCGTCAGGAGACGGTGCGGATCGAGCCGTGGGGTCCGGACGCGGTCCGGGTCCGCGCCCGGCTCGGCGGCCCGGTGCTGGAGGGCCTGCCGGGCGCGCCACGGTCGGGATCGGTGACGGCGAGGCGCGGATCACCGTCGGCGCGCTCACCGTCGAGGTGACCGGCGAGGGCTTGATCCGCTTCCTGCGCAGCGACCACCGCACCGAGTTGCTCGCCGAGGAGCGCGCCCGCTTCTGGTGGCCGGGCCCCCGCCTGTACACGGCGGTCGGCAACGGGCGCTGTGGAACAACCCGGCGATCGGCCGTGTGGAGCTGGCCGGCAACGGCACCCGGTGGGTCGCGGACTCGGCCCGGCAGATCGACTGCTGGATCACGGCCGGCACCCCGGCGGACGGCCAGCGCGCCTACACGGCGGTGACCGGGCGTTCGCCGATGCTCCCGGAGTGGGCGGCGGGCTTCTGGCAGTGCAAGCTGCGCTACCGCACCCAGGACGAACTGCTCGCCGTGGCCCGCGAGTACAGGCGCCGGGACCTGCCCCTCGCGGCGATCGTCTGCGACTTCTTCCACTGGACCCACCTCGGCGAGTGGAAGTTCGACCCGAAGGAGTGGCCGGACCCGGCGGCGATGGTGCGCGAGCTGGAGGACATGGGCGTCAAGCTGGTCGTCTCCGATGGAGCAGCGCGGCTGGTTCGTCGGCACCCAGTACGGCCCGACGGCGCACGCGGACCGGCCGGACAGGGAGGTCGCCTCCACCGTGCAGGTGGCGTTCTACGACGCGACGAACCCGGAGGCCCGCGACTTCGTCTGGTCCCGCGTCCGTGACAACTACCTGACCCCGTACGGCATCACCGCCTTCTGGCTGGACGCCTGCGAGCCCGAGCTGAAGCCCGGCTTCCAGGAGAACCTGCGCTACTGGGCCGGGCCGGGCCTGGAGGTCGGCAACCTCTACCCGGCCGAGAACGGGAGGCCGGCACCCGGAGGGGACCCGGCACCGGAAGGCAGCGGCGCCGAAGTCCCACCGGACGACGAGAACGGCCGCAGCCCCCGCACAGTGGGCTGCGGCCGTTCCGTTCCCGACCTGTCCGTGGCAGGTCAGAGCGCGAGACCGGTGAGGACCAGGACGCGCTCGTAGGTGTAGTCCTCCATCGCGAACCGCACGCCCTCGCGGCCCACGCCGGACTGCTTGGCGCCGCCGTACGGCATCTGGTCGGCGCGGTAGGACGGGACGTCGCCGATCACCACACCGCCGACCTCCAGGGCGCGGTGGGCACGGAAGGCGACCTGGAGGTCGTGGGTGAACACGCCCGCCTGGAGGCCGTACTTGGAGTCGTTGACCGCGGCGAACGCCTCGGCCTCGCCGTCGACCTTCTGCACGGTGAGGACGGGCCCGAAGACCTCCTCGCAGGAGAGGGTCACACCGGCCGGTACGTCGGTGAGCACGGTCGGCGCGTAGGAGGCGCCGTCGCGGTCACCGCCGGTGAGCAGGGTGGCGCCGGCCTCGACCGCCTCCTTCACCCAGGCCTCGACGCGCTTGGCCGCGTCCTCGCTGACCAGCGGGCCGACATCGGTCTTCGGGTCGGACGGGTCACCGGTGACCTGCGCCTCGACGGCGGCCACGATCCGCGGCAGCAGCCGGTCGTACACCGAGGCGTCGGCGATCACGCGCTGCACCGAGATGCAGGACTGGCCGCCCTGGTAGTTGGAGAAGGTCGCGATGCGGGTCGCGGCCCAGTCCAGGTCGGCGTCGGAGGCGTAGTCGCCGAGGACGACCGCGGCGCCGTTGCCGCCCAGCTCCAGCGTGCAGTGCTTGCGCGGCACCGAGTCCATGATCGCGTAACCGACCTTCTCGGAACCCGTGAAGGAGATGACCGGCAGGCGCTCGTCCTGGACCAGGGCGGGCATCTTGTCGTTCGGCACCGGAAGGATGCTCCACGACCCGGCCGGCAGATCGGTCTCGGCGAGCAGGTCACCGATGATCAGGCCGGACAGCGGGGTGGCCGGGGCCGGCTTCAGGATGATGGGGGCGCCGGCGGCGATGGCCGGGGCGACCTTGTGGGCGCACAGGTTCAGCGGGAAGTTGAACGGCGCGATGCCGAGCACGACCCCCTTCGGGAAGCGGCGGGTGAGCGCGAGCCGGCCCTGGCCGCCGGCGTCGGTGTCGAGCCGCTGGGCCTCTCCGCCGTTGAACCGCCGGGCCTCCTCGGCGGCGAACCGGAACACGGAGACGGCACGGCCGACCTCGCCCCGGGCCCACTTGATCGGCTTGCCGTTCTCGGCGGAGATCAGCTGGGCGATCTCCTCGGTGCGCTCGGCCAGCCGCTTGCTCACGTGGTCCAGAGCGGCGGCGCGGACGTGCGCCGGGGTGGCGGCGAAGTCCTCGCGGACGGCGTACGCGGCGGCCACGGCCTCCTCGACCTGGGCGTCGGTCGGCACGCTGACCTTGCCGACGAGCCGGCCGTCCCACGGGGAGGTGACGTCGAAGGTGTCCTCGCCGGTGGCCTGGCGGCCGGCGAGCCAGAAGGCATGGGTGGAAGTCATGTACGAGTCCCGGCCCTTCCGCGTTGGGGGTGTGTCGCTTGGCTTGCGTGGTCCACGGTAGGGCGGGGGTGGCCGGGGGTCGTTTGTCCGAGTCGTAGCAGTGGACCGACCGGGCACTACTGATTGGACTACTCGGCGCCGCGCACTACTCCGTGGAGGTCGCCTTCAGGGCGAGCCACAGCTCCATCCGCACGTCGGGATCGTCCAGGCTGCGCCCCAGGATCTCCTCGACCCGCCGCATCCGGTACCGCAGCGTGTGCCGGTGCACCCCCAGGTCGGCCGCCGCCGCGTCCCACTGCCCGTGCCGCGACAGCCACGCCCGCAGCGAGGCGACCAGGTCCCCGCGGCCCGTCGCGTCGTGCTCGTGCAACGCCCGCAGCAACCCGTCGGCGAACGCCTTCACCGCGTCGTCGGCCAGCAGTGGCAGGACCGACCCGGCGGCCAGCTGCTCGTGCTCCACGAACACCCGGCCCCGCCTGCGCGCCACCGACAGCGCCTGCTCGGCCTGCTTGTAGGCCGCCGCCGCCGCGATCGGCCCGGCGGGCGCGGACAGGCCGACGACCAGCGCGTCCTCCTCCGCCCGCCCCTGCTCGGACGCCGCCCGGTCGGCCTCCCGCGCCGCCGCGTAGTCGGCACAGGCGGCCACCGCCGCGCCCTCGTCGGCGGCCAGTACCACCAGCCGCTCCCCCTCGGGCACCACCAGCACGGCCTCACCGGCCCGCGCCGCCGCGCTCTCCACGGTCTCCGCGAGCTCGCCCAGCGGTTCGCCCGCCGGACCGGAGACGGACTCGGCGACGATCATCCGGAACGGTGCGTCCAGCAGCTCGCCGTACAGGTCCCCGGCGACGGCCCGGGCGTGGTCGGGCTCGCCCGCGAGGAGCATCCGCAGCACCGCCGTGCCGACGCGCTGCTCGGCCGCGTGCAGGGAACGGGAGCGCTCGGTGGTGAGGGTCAGCAGGGCGATGGCGGAGTGGACGGCGTACCGCTCGGCGGTGCCGAGCGCGGCGGCCGTCCCCACGGCGAGCGCGGCGCGCGGACGGCGGCCGGTGCCGAGGCTGTGCAGCTCCACCCGGTCCTCGTGCTCGGGCCCGCCGACGACGGAGGACGCGGGCGCGGACCGCTCCCGCAGCCGTTCCACCTCGGCGGTGATCCGGGCGGCGCGGCGGCCGGCCCACTCCGGCGCGGCGGCGACGACGGCGCCCGAGGCGTCGTACAGCGCCGCCCAGCCGTCGACCTGGGCGGCGAGCGCGCTGAGCACTCCCTCCGGGCCGGTGTTCAGCGCCTGCCTGGTCAGCTCACGCTGGGCGGCGAAGCCTGCCGTGACCGCCCGGTACTGGTCGGCGGCGATGGCCGCGGACACGGCCTTGCTGATGGCGAGGAAGGGGGTGCGGCGGGGCACCTCCAGCAGCGGCAGCCCCTCCTCCGCGCAGGCGTCGACGAGGGCGTCGGGGATCTCCTCGTAGTTGACCCCGACGGCGAACCCCAGCCCGACCACGCCCGCGCCGACCAGCCGCCGCACATACCGCCGCATGGCCTGCGGATCCTCCGCGTCCAGCTTGAGCGCGGTGATCAGCAGCAGCTCGCCGCCCTCCATGTAGGGCACGGGGTCGGCCAGCTCGCTGACGTGCGCCCAGCGGACGGGCACGTCCAGGCGGTCCTCGCCCGCGCGCACGGTCAGCTTCAGCGCGGAGTGGTGGACGAGCGAGGCGAGAGTCGGGGGCATGGGGCCTTCACGGTGAGGGAGATCCGTCGATCCCGGTGATCTTTTGGCCGCCGTGTATGAACGACCCACCTCGATTCTGCCTCACCGTACGACCCCGCGCTGGCCCCTCACCCCCGCAGATCCACCAGCAACGGCAGCGCGTGCTCCCCCTCCACGGTGGTCAACGACAACACGGCATGCCCCGGCGGCACGCCATGAGCCAACTCGGAGGCCGACCACCGCTCCCGCTCGACCTGCCGCACGGTGACGGCACGGGCGGTGGGCGCCTGACCGGTGATGACCCGGCGCAGCATGTGCACGGCCTTGCCGGCCGGGGTCTCGGCGATGATCTGCCGGTCGGTGACGTCCCGGGTCTCCGTCCACTCCTTGCCCCACACCTCGGCGAAGTCCTGCCCGTCCCAGGGTGTGAGCCCGGACAGCGCCATCCGGCAGCCCGTGGCGCCCAGCAGCGGACCGCGCAGCGGCCGGGGCACGTCGTCCAGGGTGCGCAGCGTCAGCACCGTGCCGGCGTTGGCGCTGCGCAGCCGCTGGATGCCGCGGACGGCCTCCGGGGTGACGACCCCGGTGGCGTCGTCGAGCAGCAGGCAGGCGAAGAGCGAGCGGTCCTCCCGTACCGCCACGGAGGCGGTGAACTGGGCGAGGACCAGCCGGGCCAGGATCCGGGAGGCGTCGGCGTGGCCGCGCTGGGGCAGGTCGATGCGGACCCGGACCGGGTGGTCGAGGGCCTTCAGGGAGAACGGCCGGCTCTGCCCCGAGGTGGCGAAGAAGGCGGCGAAGGCCGGCCGGTCGAGCAGGGCGATGCGGTCGGCGAGGACCGTGCCGACGTCGCCCGGGTGGGCCATCTGCCGCTCCCGGGCGTCCAGTTCCCTGAGCAGGGACGCGTGCCCGGTGTCGGTCAGGCCCTTGCGCAGCGCGGCCAGCGGACCGGGGGCGCCGTCGAGCAGCTGGCGCAGCTCCGGTACGGAGGGGAAGCGGTCGTGGACGGCGCGGAACGGGCCGAGCAGTTGGGCGAGGACGGTGGTGGAGCGGCGGCTGTCGCTGCCGGGGTGCGGATCCGCGAGGTCGCCGACAAGGGCCTCGGCGAGTATGGCGGCGGCCTCGTCGGGATCGGTGGTGCCGCCGTAGAGGTCCAGGTCGTATACGGATTCGGGGTGGCCGACGCGGACGACGACGTCGTAGGCCTCGGCCGGGCCGAGGCCGGCGCCCGCCGCGCCGACCACCACGACGGAGGCCCGGCCGGCCAGGGCGTGCAGGCACAGGGACTCGGCGAGCGGTCGCACCACGGCGCTGGTCTTCCCGGAGCCGGCCGGGCCGACGGCGAGCAGGGAGGTGCCGAGCAGGTCGGGGCCGAGGGCGAGGCCGGCACCGCGGTAGTGGTACGGGTTGCGGGCGTCGTCGGCCGTGGTGCCGAGCCGGACCTGGCCGGTGAGCAGGTCGTGGCGGGCGTGCCGGGCGGGCAGGTCGCGCTCCCCGGAGGGGTGCAGGCAGGCGGCGGCGCCGTCCTTCAGCACGGCGCCGGTGAAGGCGGCCAGGCCGTGCCGGCCGGACCGCACGCCCTGCCAGGCCCTGCTGATCCGCGCGTGGTCCACATCCCGCATGAGCCCGGCCCTCGCCTCGGCGGCAAGCCGCTCAGCAGCCTCATGGGCCCCGGCCTGCCGCAGCTGGGGCCATTCGGCGGGGTCTTGTTCGGGGGTGGGCGGGCGTTCGGCCGCGGGCGCGGCGGGACGCCAGGCGCGCGGCCCGTAGCGGCGCCAGACCTCGCCCCACCGGCCGAGGCGGCCGACGACGAGCAGGATGGCGAGGGCGATGACGGTGTAGTACGAGTACCAGAGGACCGCGTTGCCGACGGCATCGTTGCCCTCGCGCCAGGAGTCCGGGGTGAACAGCTCCAGCGGCAGCACCCACCAGGCGCCGAGGTAGCCGTTCCACAGCAGGGACCACACCAGCCAGCCCACGAGGAAGGCGATCAGCGCGCCGCTGAGCAGCTGGCGGGACGGGATCTGCTCGGGCTCCTGCTCGGGCCGGGGCCGGTGCCCGAAGCGCCACACGCCGGGCGGTGCCTCCGGGCGGGGGGTGCGCAGCCAGGCGAGGAAGCCGGAGCCGTCCGGTTTCGGTGGTGCGCCGGGCGGCACGGAGGGCGCCGGCGGCGCCCCGGGTGGCAGCGGCGGTACCCCCGCCCCCTCCGGCGCCGCCATGGGCCGCGGTAGCGGGTTCGCGTGCGTGCCGCGTGGGTCGCGCGTCGCGTCGCTGTCCATCGACCTTGCCCCCTGACCAGCCGTTCCGTCCGTCGTCAGCGAGTCAATCTAACGCCCCGGCAAGGGGAGTTCACCGCTTACGTGGCCGTAAGGAGCCGTACCCGCCCGGGTGGGCTATGTCCACAGCGGACAAGGGGGACCGCTGACAACGCCCACATGGAGCATGCCCACCCCCGGTAACCGGTCTTAGCCTGCGAGAAAAGAAGGTATGCGTCCGAAAACGCACCGCCCGGAACCGCCCGGGACCGCCCGGTACGCAAGATCATCAGGGAGCACCCCATGACCGCACTTCCGCAGGAGCGCCGCGTCGTCACCGCCATCCCCGGCCCGAAGTCGCAGGAGCTGCAGGCCCGCCGTACCGCCGCGGTCGCCCAGGGCGTGGGCTCGGTGCTGCCCGTGTTCACCGCGCGCGCGGGCGGCGGCATCATCGAGGACGTCGACGGCAACCGGCTGATCGACTTCGGGTCCGGTATCGCCGTGACGAGCGTCGGCGCCTCCGCCGAGGCCGTGGTGCGGCGCGCGAGCGCCCAGCTCGCCGACTTCACCCACACCTGTTTCATGGTCACCCCGTACGAGGGCTACGTGGAGGTCGCGGAGGCGCTCGCCGAGCTGACCCCGGGCGACCACGCCAAGAAGTCCGCGCTGTTCAACTCCGGCGCCGAGGCCGTCGAGAACGCCGTGAAGATCGCCCGTGCCTACACCAAGCGGCAGGCCGTGGTGGTGTTCGACCACGGATACCACGGGCGGACCAACCTCACCATGGCGCTGACGGCGAAGAACATGCCGTACAAGCACGGGTTCGGGCCGTTCGCGCCGGAGGTGTACCGGGTGCCGGTGGCGTACGGCTACCGCTGGCCGACCGGTGCGGAGAACGCCGGGCCGGAGGCCGCCGCGCAGGCCATCGACCAGATGACCAAGCAGGTCGGCCCGGACAACATCGCCGCGATCATCATCGAGCCGGTCCTCGGTGAGGGCGGCTTCATCGAGCCCGCCAAGGGCTTCCTGCCGGCGATCCGCCAGTTCGCCGCCGACAACGGCATCGTCTTCGTCGCCGACGAGATCCAGTCCGGCTTCTGCCGGACCGGGCAGTGGTTCGCGTGCGAGGACGAGGGCATCGTCCCGGACCTGATCACCACCGCCAAGGGCATCGCCGGTGGTCTCCCGCTCGCCGCCGTGACCGGCCGCGCCGAGATCATGGACGCCGCGCACGCCGGCGGGCTCGGCGGCACCTACGGCGGCAACCCGGTCGCGTGCGCCGGTGCGCTCGGCGCCATCGAGACGATGAAGGAACTGGACCTCAACGGCAAGGCCAAGCGCATCGAGGAGATCATGAAGGGTCGCCTCACCGCCATGGCCGAGAAGTTCGACGTCATCGGTGACGTGCGGGGACGTGGTGCCATGATCGCGATCGAGCTGGTCAAGGACCGCGCCACCAAGGAGCCGAACCCGGAGGCGACCGCCGCGCTCGCCAAGGCCTGCCACGCCGAGGGCCTGCTGGTCCTGACCTGCGGCACCTACGGCAACGTGCTCCGCTTCCTGCCGCCGCTGGTCATCGGCGAGGACCTGCTGAACGAGGGCCTCGACATCATCGAGCAGGCGTTCGCCCGCATCTGAGCCGCGCATCTGAGCGAGAGGTATGCACCTCTGAAGGCGCTTGCGGCAGGCCGTGTGAAGAAGGTGTGCGGGGTGGATGACGGGAGCGGATTCCGTCTGCCCAAGCGCCGCCGCCTGCCGTAGGTTCTCCTCAGATGAGAGATACACCCGCCCGCGGGGGACTGCGGGCGGATACCGGGCCGGGGCCTCCCCAGCTTCGACCTGGTCGTGCCCTCGCGCACACAACCGGCGCCTGACGGCTCCGGGATCTCCTCACCGATCGGACGGTCGCCGCCCCAAACCCCCCGGGGCGTGCGACGTCCCGATCCGGACGGCCGCCTCGGAACCACCCCCCCTGTTCCGGGGCGGCCGACCTCCTTCCCCGCGGCTGTCTGCCAAGCTGGGCCCATGCTGCTCCTGCTCCTCCCGGCGATCGTCCTCGCCGTCGTCACCTGGCAGGTCGTCGCCGACGGGCCGCTGCTCGGGCTGGATGCGGACGCCAGCCGGGCCCTCGTCCATCCGGACCGGTTCTCCCAGCTGCTCTCCGACCTCGGCAACGTCCAGGTCGCCCTTCCCGTGCTCGCCGTGGCCCTCGGCTACGCGGCCTGGCGGGGCCGGGCCGCCGGTGCCGGGCGCTGGTGGCTGCCGCCGCTCGCCGCGGCCGCGCTGATGGCGCTGGTCCCGGCGATCGTCGTACCGCTGAAGGTGTGGACGGCCCGCCCGGGGACACCGGTGGTGCCCCCGGGGACCGGGTACTTCCCGTCCGGTCACACGGCGACGGCCGCGGTCGCGTACGGTTCCGCGACCCTGCTCCTCCTTCCCTGGCTCCGCTCGCCCGCCGCCCGCCGCGTCCTGGTCGCCGGGTGCGCGGCCCTCGTGCTCGGGGTGTCGTACGGCCTGGTCCGCCACGGCTGGCACTGGCCGCTGGACGTGGTGGCCAGCTGGTGCCTGAGCACGGTGCTGCTGGCCGCCCTGTCGCTCGTGGTCAGCCGAAGTACGCGTCGAAGTTCTTCTGGAACTCCCAGTTGGCGTAGCGGTCCCAGTTCACCGACCACGTCATCAGGCCCCGCAGCGCCGGCCAGGTCCCGTGGGTGGCGTACGAGCCGCAGTTCGTCCTCTTCGTCAGGCAGTCCAGGGCCTTGGTGACCTCGGACGGGGAGACGTAGCCGTTGCCCGCGTTCGTGGACGCCGGCATGCCGATGGCGACCTGGTCGGGGCGCAGCGGCGGGAAGACGTTGTTCGGGTCGCCGGCGACCGGGAAGCCGGTGAGGAGCATGTCGGTCATGGCGATGTGGAAGTCGGCGCCGCCCATGGAGTGGTACTGGTTGTCCAGGCCCATGATCGGCCCGGAGTTGTAGTCCTGGACGTGCAGCAGGGTGAGGTCGTCGCGGAGGGCGTGGATGACCGGGAGGTAGGCGCCGCAGCGCGGGTCCTGGCCGCCCCACTTGCCGGTGCCGTAGTACTGGTAGCCGTTCTGCACGAAGAAGGTCTCGGGAGCCATCGTGAGGACGAACTTCGCTCCGTACTTGGCCTTCAGGGTCTTCAGCGCCGAGATGAGGTTGACGATCACGGGGGTGGTCGGGTTCTTGAAGTCCGTGTCGTTCGCGTTCAGCGACAGCGAGTGGCCCTCGAAGTCGATGTCCAGGCCGTCCAGGCCGTAGGTGTCGATGATCTTCGAGACGGAGGAGACGAAGGTGTCGCGGGCCGCGGCCGTGGTCAGCTGGACCTGGCCGTTCTGGCCGCCGATCGAGATCAGCACCTTCTTTCCGGCGGCCTGCTTGGCCTTGATGGCCGCCTTGAAGTCGGTGTCGCTCTCCACGTTCGGGCATTCGGTGACCGGGCAGCGGTTGAACCGGATGTCCCCGGAGGTGACCGAGGTGGGTTCGCCGAAGGCGAGGTCGATGACGTCCCAGCTGTCGGGGACGTCGGCGAGGCGGGTGTAGCCGGCGCCGTTGGCGAAGCTGGCGTGCAGGTAGCCGACGAGGGCGTGGGCGGGCAGGTCGGACGAGGGCCCGCCGCTGCCGGCCCTGGTCGTGGCGGTCACGACCGCGGACTTCGCGGACTCGCCGGCGTCGTTCAGCGCGGTGACCTGGAAGCTGTACGCCGTCGAGGCGGCGAGGCCGGACACCGTGGCCGAGGTGCCGGTCACCGTCTGGACCCTGGTGCCGTCGCGGTAGACCGCGTAGCCGGTCGCGCCGGTCACCGCGGACCAGGACAGGCCGACGGAGGACGAGGTCACGGTGGTGGTCCTCAGTCCGGCCGGGGCGGCGGGCGGCTGTGTGGTGCCGCTGCCGCCGGGGCCGACGAGGGTGAGGTCGTCGGCGTAGTAGGCGCCGGTGCCGTACCAGCCGTGGGTGTAGATCGTGACCTTGGTGGTGGCCGGCCCGGTACGGAAGGTGGTGCTCAGCTTCTGCCAGTCGGGGGCGGACTGGGTCCAGGTGGAGACGTCGGTGGTGCCGGTGCCGCTCGCGCCGAGGTAGACGTAGGAGCCGCGGACGTAGCCGGACAGGGTGTACTGCGCGTTCGGCTGGACGGTCACCGTCTGGGAGCACTGGGCGTTGTCGCTGCCGGCCGGGGTGGCCTGGAGCGCCGCGTTTCCGCCGTGCACGGGTGAGGTGACGGTGGTGCCGGCGGTGCAGGTCCAGCCGGTCAGGCCGGACTCGAAGCCGCCGTTGACCGCGACGTCCGCGTCGGCCGCACGGGCGGCCGACGAGAGCGCGGTGATGCCGGGCACGGCCAGCAGTGCGGCCGTGAGCGCGGCGAGGACGGATCTGGGGCGTCTGGCGCGGTCCACAAGGGCCTCCGGGTTCTGGGGAGTTGGAGGAGCGGAGCGCACACAACTTGGTCCAGACCAATCCTGTTGTCAAGGTGTCGGGGCGCTACCCGTGCTCGCCCCTCTCCCTCGCCGCGCCCGCCGCCGCCTCGTGCATCGCCAGTTCCAGCAGCGCCGGGTCGGTCAGCGTGCCCGAGCCGTCCGGCGGCACCAGCCAGCGCACGCCCCGGGTCACCCGCCCCGGATACGGCACGACGATCCAGGTGCCGGCCCCGGCGGTCCTGATCCCGGTGCCGAGCCAGCGGGCCGCGGTGCCCGGTGGCACGAGGAACCCGACCCGGTTGTCGCCGAAGTCGGCGAGCACGGGGCCGAGCTGGTCGAGGATCCGGGTGAGCACGTCGAGGGTCGGATAGCCGAGGTCGCCCGGCAGGATCAGGACGTCCCACGCCTTGCCGGCGGGCAGCAGAGCGACCCCGAGGGGGTTGCGCTCCCACTCCCGGCGACAGGCCTCGGGGTCCGGTGCGACGGATGCCAGCCATGCGACCGCCGTCTTCGCCCCAGTCATGAGAAGGCCTCCCTTTCTCTCGTGGACGCGATCGCGTCCACGAGGGAGAGGGAGGTCCTCCGGGGAGCATTACGCGGGTTCCGGCGACTTGTTGCGGCGGCCCGGGGTCACCCCGCTCCCAGCCGTCGGGGTTCCTAGCTGTCGAAGCCCAGCCCCAGGCGGTCCATCGTCCGCAGCCACAGGTTCCGGCGGCCCCCGTGGGCGTCCGCGCGGGCCAGGGACCACTTGGTGAGGGCGATGCCCGTCCAGGCGAAGGGCTCCGGCGGGAACGGCAGCGGCTTCTTGCGGACCATCTCCAGCTCGGTCCGTTCGGTGCGCTCCCCGGCCAGCAGGTCGAGCATCACGTCCGCGCCGAACCGGGTCGCGCCGACACCGAGACCGGTGTAGCCCGCCGCGTAGGCGACGCGGCCCTGGTGGGCGGTGCCGAAGAACGCCGAGAAGCGGGAGCAGGTGTCGATCGCGCCGCCCCAGGCGTGGGTGAAGCGGACGCCCTCCAGCTGCGGGAAGCAGGTGAAGAAGTGGCCCGCGAGCTTGGCGTACGTCTCGGGCCGGTCGTCGTACTCGGCGCGGACCCGGCCGCCGTAGGGGTAGATCGCGTCGTAGCCGCCCCACAGGATGCGGTTGTCGGCGGACAGCCGGAAGTAGTGGAACTGGTTCGCCGAGTCCCCGAGGCCCTGCCTGTTCTTCCAGCCGAGCGAGGCGAGCTGGTCGGCGGTCAGCGGCTCGGTCATCAGCGCGTAGTCGTAGACGGGGACGGTGTACGACCGCACGCGGCGCAGCAGGCTCGGGAAGATGTTCGTGCCGAGCGCGACCCTGCGGGCGCGGACGGCGCCGTACGGGGTGCGTACGGCCATCCCGGCGCCGTAGCTCTTCAGGGTCAGGGCGGGCGTGTGCTCGTACACCCGCACCCCGAGCTTCAGGCAGGCCTTCTTCAGGCCCCACGCCAGCTTGGCCGGGTGCAGCATGGCCACGCCCCGGCGGTCCCACAGGCCGGCCTCGAAGGTGGGCGAGTTCACCTGCTCGCGCACGGCGTCGGCGTCCAGGAACTCGATGCCGTCCGCGAGGCCCTTCTCCTGGAGCTTTCGGTGCCAGTCGCGCAGTTCCCAGGCCTGGTAGGTCTCGGTGGCGACGTCGATCTCGCCGGTGCGTTCGAAGTCGCAGTCGATGCCGTGCCGGGTGAGGGCGGCCTCGATCTCGTCGAGGTTGCGCCGGCCCAGCTCCTGAAGCTGGTGGATCTCGTCGGGCCAGCGGGCCAGGCCGTTGGGCAGGCCGTGCGTGAGGGAGGCGGCGCAGAAGCCGCCGTTGCGGCCGGAGGCGGCCCAGCCCACCTCGCGGCCTTCGAGCAGCACCACATCGCGCCGCGGGTCGCGCTCCTTGGCGTTGAGCGCGGTCCACAGCCCGCTGTAGCCACCGCCGACGACCAGCAGGTCGCAGGTCTCGGTGCCGGTGAGGGCGGGCTCGGCGTGCGGCTTTCCGGGGTCTTCCAGCCAGTACGGGACCGGCTGGGCTTCGGAGAGAGAGGCGATCCAGTTGTCTTTGCCACGGCTCATGGCGCTCGGGGCCATGATTTCAACTCCCTACAGAGGACGACCCGGGAAAGGGCTCATGCCTTTTGCTTGTTCCGGCGATTGCTGACGACCATCGACGACAGCACGAGGAGAACGGCGACCAGGAACATGGCCGTACCGATCACGTTGATCTGGACAGGCGTTCCACGCTGGGCCGAGCCCCACACGAACATGGGGAAGGTGACGGTCGAGCCCGCGTTGAAATTGGTGATGATGAAATCGTCGAAGGAGAGCGCGAAGGAGAGCAGCGCGCCCGCGGCGATTCCGGGTGCCGCGATGGGCAGGGTGACCCGCAGGAAGGTCTGCACGGGACCGGCGTACAGGTCCCGGGCGGCCTCCTCCAGGCGCGGGTCCATCGACATCACGCGCGCCTTCACCGCGGTGACGACGAAGCTCAGGCAGAACATGATGTGGGCGATGAGGATCGTCCAGAAGCCCAGCTGGGCGCCCATGTTGAGGAACAGGGTGAGCAGCGAGGCGGCCATGACGACCTCGGGCATCGCCATCGGCAGGAAGATCAGCGAGTTGACGGCGCCGCGCGCGCGGAAGCGGTAGCGGACCAGCGCGAAGGAGATCATCGTGCCGAGGATCGTGGCGCCGACCGTCGCCCAGACGGCGATCTGGAGGCTGATGGACAGCGAGCCGCACAGGTCGGCGACACCGCAGGGGTCCTTCCAGGCGTCCGTGGAGAACTGCTGCCATTCGTAGTTGAAGCGCCCCTTCGGCTTGTTGAAGGAGAACACCGTGACGATGACGTTCGGCAGCAGGAGATAGGCGAGCGTCAGCAGTCCGGCGATGACGACGAGATGACGCTTGAGCCAGGTGACGAAGGGCATTTAGACCAGATCCTCCGTCCCGGACCGGCGGATGTAGAGGGTGACCATGGCCAGGATCGCGGCCATGAGGATGAAGGAGAGGGCCGCGGCCGTCGGATAGTCCAGGATCCGCAGGAACTGCGTCTGGATGACGTTGCCGATCATGCGGGTGTCGGTGGAGCCGAGGAGTTCGGCGTTGACGTAGTCGCCGGCCGCCGGGATGAAGGTCAGCAGCGTCCCGGAGACCACGCCCGGCATGGACAGCGGGAAGGTGACCTTGCGGAAGGTGGTCCACGGCTTGGCGTACAGGTCGCCGGCCGCCTCGTGCAGGCGCCCGTCGATCCGCTCCAGCGAGGTGTACAGCGGCAGGATCATGAACGGCAGGAAGTTGTACGTCAGGCCGCAGACGACCGCGAGCGGGGTGGCCAGGACGCGGTCGCCGGCCGTCCAGCCGAGCCAGTTGGTCAGGTCGAGGATGTGCAGCGAGTTCAGCGCGTGCACGACCACGCCGTTGTCCGCGAGGATCGTCTTCCAGGCGAGGGTGCGGATCAGGAAGCTGGTGAAGAACGGCGCGATCACCAGGATCATGATCAGGTTGCGCCAGCGGCCCGCGCGGAAGGCGATGAGGTAGGCCAGCGGGTAGCCGAGCAGCAGGCACAGCACGGTCGCGGCGGCGGCGTAGGACACGGACCGCAGGAACTGGGGCCAGTACGTGGACAGGGCGTCCCAGTAGGTCGCGAAGTGCCAGGTGACCTTGTAGCCCTCTTCCAGGGAGCCCTGCTGCACGGAGGTCGAGGCCTGGTAGATCATCGGCAGCGCGAAGAAGACGATCAGCCAGAGCATGCCGGGCAGCAGCAGCCAGTACGGCGTGAACCGGCCGCGTTTGCGCGGGGGCTTCGTCTCCGGGGCCTGGGGCGCGAGAGGCGGGGGCGCCTCGGTGAGCGTGGACATCAGGCGGCGACCTCTTCCTCGGTGCCCGCGTCGATGTCCTGGGCGGCGTCCAGGCCGAAGGTGTGGGCCGGGCTCCAGTGCAGGACCACGTCGGCGCCGGGCACGAGCCGGCCGTCCCGCTCGACGTTCTGGACGTAGACCGCCAGCTCGTCGCAGACCGGGCTGTCGATGACGTACTGCGTGGAGACCCCGATGAAGCTCGCGTCGGCGATCTTGCCGGTGAGGCGGTTGCGGCCCGGAGGGATCTCCCCCGCGTCGTCGGCGTGCGTGAGCGAGATCTTCTCCGGGCGGATGCCGACCAGCACCTTGCCGCCGGCCGTCGTCGGGGCGGAACACCGCGCCTCGGGCAGCACCAGCTTGCCGCCGCCCGCCTTGAGCACGATGTCGTCGCCGTTCTTCGTGTCGACCTCGGCCTCGATGAGGTTGGAGGTGCCGAGGAAGTTCGCGACGAAGGTGCTCTGCGGGTTCTCGTACAGGTCGGCCGGCGAGCCCAGCTGCTCGACCCGGCCGCCGTTCATCACGGCGACCGTGTCGGCCATCGTCATGGCCTCCTCCTGGTCGTGCGTGACGTGGACGAAGGTGATGCCGACCTCGGTCTGGATGCGCTTGAGCTCCAGCTGCATCTGGCGGCGCAGCTTCAGGTCCAGGGCGCCGAGCGGCTCGTCCAGCAGGAGCACCTTGGGGTGGTTGATCAGCGCGCGGGCCACGGCGACGCGCTGCTGCTGGCCGCCGGAGAGCTGGTGCGGCTTCTTGCGCGCCTGCTCGCCGAGCTGGACCAGTTCCAGCATGTCCTCGACCTGCTTCTTCACGCTCTTGATGCCGCGCCGGCGCAGGCCGAAGGCGACGTTCTCGAAGATGTCGAGGTGCGGGAAGAGGGCGTAGGACTGGAAGACCGTGTTCACCGGCCGCTTGTAGGGCGGCAGGTGCGTGACGTCCTGGTCGCCGAGCCGGACCGTGCCCGTCGTGGGCTCCTCCAGGCCGGCGATCATGCGCAGGGTGGTGGTCTTGCCGCAGCCTGAGGCGCCGAGCAGGGCGAAGAAGGAGCCCTCGGGCACGGTCAGGTCCAGCGGGTGTACGGCGGTGAAGGAGCCGTAGGTCTTGGAGATGCCGGAGAGGCGGACGTCGCCGCTGTTGTCCGGTGTCGTCTTCATCGTCGTCACGCCCCTGTCAGCTTCGCGAACTTCTCTTCGTAGGCCGTCTCTTCCTTCTGGCTCAGGGAGCGGAAGGCGTGGGACCTGGCCTGCATGGCCTTGTCGGGGACGATCAGCGGGTTGTCCGCCGCGTCCTTGTCGATCTTCGCAAGGTACGGCTTCACCCCGTCGACCGGAGTCACGTAGTTGATGTAGGCGGCGAGCGCGGCGGCCTGATCGGGCTCGTAGTAGAAGTCGATGAGCCGTTCGGCGTTCGTCTTGTGCCGCGCCTTGTTGGGGACGCACATGTTGTCGGTGGACGTCATGTAGCCGCTGTCGGGGATGATGAAGTCGACGTCCGGGCTGTCCGCCTTGAGCTGGACCACGTCCCCGGCCCAGGCGAGGCAGGCCGCGAAGTCGCCCTTGGTCAGGTCGGAGGTGTAGTCGTTGCCGGTGAAGCGGCGGATCTGGCCCTTGTCGACGGCCTTCTGGAGGCGGGCGATCACCGCGTCGAAGTCGTCGTCGGTGAACTTCGCCGGGTCCTTGCCCATGTCGAGCAGGGTCATGCCGATGGAGTCCCGCATCTCCGACAGGAAGCCCACGCGCCCCTTCAGCCTGGGGTTGTCGAGCAGGTCGGAGACCGTCCGCACCTCGATGCCGTCGAGCGCCTTCTTGTTGTAGGCGATCACGGTGGAGATGCCCTGCCAGGGGTACGAGTACGCCCGCCCGGGGTCCCAGTCGGGGTTGCGGAACTGGGGCGAGAGGTTGGTGTACGCGTGCGGCAGGTTCGATGGGTCGAGCTTCTGCACCCAGCCGAGGCGGATCAGCCGCGCGGCCAGCCAGTCCGTGAGGACGACGATGTCCCGGCCGGTGTCCTGGCCCGCGGCGAGCTGCGGCTTGATCTTGCCGAAGAACTCGTTGTTGTCGTTGATGTCCTCGGTGTAGTTGACCGTGATCCCGGTCCTGCGGCGGAAGGTCTCCAGGGTCGGGTGGTGCTTGCCGCTGTCGTCGACGTCGATGTACTCGGTCCAGTTGGAGAAGTTGACGACCTTCTCCCGGGCCGAGTGGTCCTGGGCGGAGGTGCCGCCCTGGGTCTTGCCCGCGGCGGGGATCCCGCAGCCGCTCAGCGCCCCGAGGCCGCCGGCGGCGAGCGCGCCGCCCGCGGACGCCCGCAGCAGCGACCGGCGGGTCAGGGCGGCCCTGCCGTTGCGGAGGCTGCGCCGCATGGCGGCCACTTGGGGCGGGGTGAGGCGGTCGGGCTCGTACTGCTCCATGCGCGTGGTGCCCTTTCGGAGGATCGGCCTGGTCGGTGGCCTGGTCGTCGCTAGCGGTCCCCGAAGATCGTGCGGTGCCAGTCCTTCCTGGCCACCGCGGTGTTGTCGAACATTACGTGCTTGACCTGCGTGTATTCCTCGAAGGAGTACGCCGACATGTCCTTGCCGAAGCCGGAGGCCTTGTAGCCGCCGTGCGGCATCTCGCTGATGATCGGGATGTGGTCGTTGATCCAGACGCAGCCCGCCTTGATCTCGCGGGTGGCCCGGTTCGCGCGGTAGACGTTGCCGCTCCACGCGGAGGCGGCGAGGCCGTACGGGGTGTCGTTGGCCAGCCGGATGCCCTCATCATCACTGTCGAACGGGAGTACGACCAGTACCGGTCCGAAGATCTCCGACTGGACGATCTCGCTGTCCTGGGCCGCGTCGGCGATCAGGGTGGGCCGGTAGTAGGCGCCGTCCTTCAGGTCGCCCTCGGGAGCCTCGCCGCCGGTCACCACGCGCGCGTGGGCACGGGCGCGGTCCACGAAGGCGGCGACCCGGTCGCGCTGGGCGTGGGAGATCAGCGGCCCGAGGTCGGTGCCGGGCGCGAACGGGTCGCCGAGCCGCACGGTCTCCATCAGCGCGGCGGTCCGCTCCACGAACGCCTCGTACAGCGGGCGCTGCACGTACGCGCGCGTGGCGGCCGTGCAGTCCTGCCCGGTGTTGATGAGCGCGCCGGCGACCGCGCCGTGCACGGCGGCCTCCAGATCGGCGTCGTCGAAGACGACGAAGGGCGCCTTGCCGCCCAGCTCCAGGTGCAGCCGCTTGACGGTGGCGGTGGCGATCTCGGCGACGCGCCTGCCGACGGCGGTGGAACCGGTGAAGGAGGTCATGGCCACGTCGGGGTGCCCGACGAGATGCTCCCCGGCCTCCTTCCCGGTGCCGGTGACGATGTTGATCACGCCGTCGGGGATGCCGGCGTCCGTGGCGGCCTCGGCGAACAGCAGTGAGGTCAGCGGGGTCAGCTCGGCGGGCTTCAGCACGATGGTGTTGCCCGCGGCGACCGCCGGCAGGATCTTCCAGGCGGCCATCTGGAGCGGGTAGTTCCAGGGCGCGATGGAGCCGACGACACCGATGGGCTCGCGCCGGACGTACGACGTGTGGTCGCCGGAGTACTCACCGGCGGACTGCCCCTGCAGATGCCGGGCCGCGCCCGCGAAGAAGGCGGTGTTGTCGATCGTCCCGGGCACGTCGAACTCGCGGGTCAGCTTGAGCGGCTTGCCGCACTGGAGGGACTCCGCGCGGGCGAACTCCTCGGCGCGGTCGGCGAGCACGGCGGCGAACCGGTGCAGGGCGTCCGAGCGCTCGCCCGGGGTGGCGGCGGCCCAGCCCGGGAAGGCGGCGCGCGCGGCGGCGACGGCCGCGTCGACGTCGTCGGTACCGGCCAGCTCGTACGTGTACACCTCGGTACCGGTGGCCGGGTCGATCACGGAGTGGGTGCGGCCCGAGGTGCCCTGGGCGAACCGGCCGGCGATGAACTGCGCGCCGTCCGCCAGGCGGTCCTGTGCGGGGAATCGTTCCGGGGTGGCGGTGCCCGGGTTGTGCATGTCGCTCTCCTCCGCCGTGCGCCCGTCCCGAGGGGCGGGGGGCGTGGCTCCAGCTCGATTTGAGTGCCGATCCTGACAGAGGGACGGAACGCCAACAAGTGATTCCGTTGTTGCCTTTTGGTTACGCGACGGAATCTGTCGACCAGGTGTCGAGTCGGGGCGGAAAAGGGCGGACGGAGTGTCAGTGGTGCGTGCCACACTCGCGTGCATGGGGAAGATCGACGGGGTGGACGCCCTGATCAGGGAGGTCCGGGCAGGGGCCCGGATCAGGTATCTGCACTTCTGGGGACACCGGCCGCGGCCGGACGGCCGGATCGGCCCGAGCTGTCTGAGCCAGTGGTGGCCGTCACCGTTCGTGGTGGACGGTGTGGAGTACGCGACGGCCGAGCACTGGATGATGGCGGGCAAGGCCCGGCTGTTCGGGGACGCGGAGGCGGAGCGCCGGGTGCTGGCCGCGGAGCATCCCGCGGAGGCGAAGAAGGCCGGGCGGCTGGTCCGGGGCTTCGACGAGACCGTGTGGGCGCGGGAACGCTTCGGGCTGGTCGTGGAGGGCAGCGTGCACAAGTTCGCCGCCGACGACGACCTGGGGATGTTCCTGCTGGGGACCGGGGAACGGGTGCTGGTGGAGGCGAGCCCCGTGGACCGGATCTGGGGCATCGGCCTGGCGGCGGACGACGAGGCGGCCTCGGACCCGGAGCGGTGGCGGGGCCTGAACCTGCTGGGCTTCGCGCTGATGGAGGCACGAGAACGGCTGGCGGGAGCCGGCGCGTAGGCCTGCGGCGCTTTGGGGGGTGCGCGTCGGGGGCCGGGTTTTAGGGGGGCCGGGTTTTAGGGGGGCCGGGCTTTAGGGGGGCCGGGTTTCAGGGGGCCGGGTTTTGGGGGGCCTGGTGCCGGGTGGCCGATTCCAGGGTGGCCGGTGCCGGGTGGCCGATTCCGGGGGGCCGGTGCCGGGTGGCCGGGGTCGCCATGGTGATGCGGGGCTGCTTGGTTGCCGGTGCCGGGACGGCGGTGCCGGGCTGCTCCGGTACCGGTGCCGGGTCGGTCAGTGCTGGGTTGCAGCGTGGGGGCGGCTGCGCCGGGCCACCGGTGCCGGGTGGCTCCGGCCGGTGGGCTCGTCAGGCGTTCGTCGCGATGAGCAGGGCGAACAGGCCCAGCACCAGGACGATTCCGGCGGCGCCGCAGATGATGCCGGCCAGGGCCACGCCCGGGTTCGTCGCCTCGCCTCGGCCGGCCTTGCCCCGGCCCAGCCCACCGAAGATCAGGGCCAGGATGCCCAGCACCAGGGCGATGGGCCACAGGACGAAGCCGACCGCCGAGATGATCCCCAGCACCAGCGAGGCCGTACCCATGCCGTTGCTCGGGAGCGGCTGCATGCCGGGCCAGCCGTAGCCGTGGGCCGTGGGGTACGGGGCGGCACCGCCGTACGGGGCCTGCGGCGGGCCCGGGTAGCCGTACGCCGGACCGGCGCCCGGGTAGCCGTACGACACCTGGCCGGGCCCGTCGGGGGCGATGGGCGGCGGAGGCACCGGTGCCGCTCCCCCGTGCGGTCCGGCGTGCTCCGCCGGCGGGGCGAAGGGGTTCGCCGGGGGCGCGGGCACGGGCGGCGCGTAGGGATGCGGCTGCGCTGCGGGGGCCGGGGAAGCGAAGGGGGTCGGTTCAGAGGCGGCAGAGGGAGGCGCGAAGGGGTTCGGCTGCGAGGCGGCAGACGGAGGCGCGAAGGGGTTCGGCTGCGGCGTGCGGGACGGGGACGCGAAGGGGTTCGGCTCCGAGGCCCCAGACGGAGGCGCGAAGGGATTCGGCTGCGAGGCGGGGGGCGCGAGTGCGAAGGGGTCTCGCTGAGGGGGCGGCGCCGCGGGGGTGGGGCCCCCGGCCGGGCCGGCCCATGGCGCGGGTACGGCGTCAGCGGGCGCGGCCGGCTCCGGGTACGACGGCAGCGACGTCACCGTCTGCTGGTCGTGGACGGTGCGGGACGCGGGGACGGCGTCCTGGACCCGTGCCTCCTCCGCTCCGGGGGCGGTCGGGGCCGTCCGCCCGGGTTCCTTGTCCAGGGAGACCCGGGGTATCGCGGGGTGCTGCCCGGCGCTCTGCTCCCCCGGCGTGGACTGCGGCACCTCGTCGGACATGGTCGGCACACCCCTCTGCTGGACGTCCCGTCATGCTACGGGCCGCGCGGGCCAGTCCGGCCGGGGGCCTACGATGATGCGGCGCAACCCGATCAGCCGATCATCGCGCCCGCACCACGGACCACGTCCGGCGCACGACGTGCCACGGACGGCGTGCCGCGGGCGCCCGTCCCGGGGAGGCCCCCTTGACCGACAGCTCCGTACCCGCCACCGGCACCGCCGACCGCGATCTGCGGGCCTTCATCGCCGGACTGCCCAAGGCGGAACTGCACGTCCACCACGTCGGCTCCGCCTCCCCCCGCATCGTCTCCGCACTGGCCGCCCGCCACCGCGACTCCAAGGTCCCCAGTGACCCCGAGGCCCTGGCCGACTACTTCACCTTCACCGACTTCGCGCACTTCATCGAGGTCTACCTGTCGGTCGTGGACCTCATCCGCACCCCGGAGGACGTCCGGCTGCTCACCTACGAGGTGGCCCGGGACATGGCCCGGCAGCAGGTGCGGTACGCCGAGCTGACCCTCACCCCGTTCTCCTCCACCCGGCGCGGCATCGACGCGCGGGCGTTCATGGACGCGATCGAGGACGCCCGGAAGGCCGCCGAGGCGGATTTCGGGACCGTCCTGCGCTGGTGCTTCGACATCCCCGGCGAGGCCGGTCTGGAGGCGGCCGAGGAGACGGTGCGGCTGGCCACCGACGACCGGTTCCGCCCGGAGGGCCTGGTGTCGTTCGGGCTCGGCGGGCCGGAGATCGGCGTGCCCCGGCCGCAGTTCAAGCCGCATTTCGACCGGGCCATCGCCGCCGGTCTGCGCTCCGTGCCGCACGCCGGGGAGACGACGGGCCCGGAGACCGTGTGGGACGCGCTGACCGAGCTGCGCGCCGAGCGGATCGGGCACGGCACCCACTCGGCGCGGGACCCGAAGCTGCTCGCCCACCTCGCCGAGCACCGGGTCCCGCTGGAGGTGTGCCCGACCTCCAACATCGCCACCCGCGCGGTCCGCACGCTGGAGGAGCACCCGATCAAGGAGTTCGCCCGGGCCGGGGTGCTGATCACGATCAACTCGGACGACCCGCCGATGTTCGGCACCGACCTGAACAACGAGTACGCGGTGGCCGCCCGGCTCCTGGACCTGGACGAGCGGGGCGTGGCCGACCTGGCGAAGAACGCCGTGGAGGCGTCCTTCCTGGACGCGGCGGGCAAGGCGCGGATCGCGGCGGAGATCGACACGTACACCGCCGCCTGGGCGGCCTCCTGACAGCGGCCACAATGGGGGCCATGCAGACGCTGACCGCCGTGGCCCACCGCGGCGACCCCTACCGTTTCCGTGAGAACACCCTCGACTCACTGCGGTCCGCGCTCGACCGGGGCGCGGACGCCGTCGAGGTCGACGTACGGCTCACCCGGGACGGTGTCCCCGTGCTGCTGCACGACGACACGCTGCGGCGGCTGTGGGAGGTCGACCGGCCGCTGGCCGCGCTGTCCGCGGACGAGCTGCGCGGGCTCACGGCGGGCGGTGTGCCGACGCTGGCGGAGGCGCTGGCCGCGACCGGGGACACCAGGGTGATGGTGGACCTGTGCGGGCCGGTCGGCCGCCGCACGGTCGCGCGCACCCTGGACGTGGTCCGGCAGTGCGGGGCCGCGGACCGGGTCTACTACAGCGCGCACGCCGAGGCGATGCTCGCCGTCCGCGCCGCGGACCCGGCCGCCGAGATCGCCCTGACCTGGACGACCCTGGCGCCGCCCCGGCCCGCGCTGCTGGCCGCGATCCGCCCGCGCTGGCTCAACTACCGCTTCTCGCTGGTGAGCCGGGAGCTGGCGGCCCGCGTCCACCACGACGGCCTCCTGCTGTCCGTCTGGACCCCGGACACCCGCCGTTCCATGAGCCGCCTGCTGGACCTGGGCGTCGACTCGATCACGACGAACCGGGTCGACGTCCTGCACGGCCTGCGCACCACGGGCTAGGGTCTTTCGTTTGGATCAGGCCGGATCAGGGAGCGGGGTCTGGTGCCGTGCATCGCAAGGCGGAGGAGGGCGCCATGGCGGAGCCATGGCAACCGACGACAACGCGGCGAGGCGCGGTGCCAGGGCCCGCGAGCCCGGCATGATCCGAACGAGAGGCCCTAGGTGCGCTGCCCGGAGAACTCCGCCGGCGGCACGATCGCCTGGGCGTCGGCGCCCTCCGCCACCCACAGCCGGATCAGCAGCGCGGCCGTCGCCTCCAGCAGCCCGGACCGGTCCAGTCCGCCGGCGTGCAGCGGCACACAGCCCAGGTCGCGCACGAGCCGTCGTACGACGGTGAGCGCGGCCTCGTCGTCCCCGCACACCGGGACCGCGAGGGGGCGGCCGGCGAAGACGGGCGGGGTCAGCCGCCAGACGCTCTCGTGGCACAGGTTGAACGCCTTGACCACGCGGGCGGCGGGCGCGGCGGCGGCGACGCGCTCGGCGGCAGCCGGGCCCCCGGCCGTGAGCAGGGCGAAGTCGGGGCCCACCGGGTTGGTGCAGTCGACCAGCACCCGTCCGCGCAGCGTGTCTTCGAGTGCCGAGACGACGTCCACGGCCGCCGCGTGGGGCACGGCCAGCAGCACCGCGTCGGTGCCGTGCTCCGCCGCCGCCCGCAGGTCGCCGTGCGACCGGCCGGCCGCGACCACCTCGTGCCCGGCGCGTTCCCACTGCCCGCCCAGCGCCCGAGCCATCGAGCCCGTGCCGAGAATCCCTATGCGCACAACGTCCTCCCCCGGTGGGTGTGTCGGATACGCACAGGACAGTAGGGAGCCGCTCGGGCACCATTCGGTACGTGACCGACGACCACGTCTTCCTCGCCGACTGCCGGGCCCGGCTCGCCTTCGACCTGCTCGCCAACACCTGGAACTCGGTGGTGCTGTGGGCCCTCGGGGACGGGCCGCGGCGGCCGGTCGCCCTGCGCGAGCGCATCGGCGGGATCAGCCAGAAGGTGCTGACCGAGACCCTGCGGCGGCTGGAGTTCAACGGCCTGGTGGAGCGGCGGGCCTACGGCGGCTCGCCACCCCGGGTGGAGTACGGGCTCACCTCGCTGGGGCGGACGTTGCTGGAGCCGATCGACGCCTTCGGCGCCTGGGCGTTCGAGCACGGCGACGAGGTGATGGCCGCGCAGGAGCACTCCATCCGGGCGGGAGCGGACCGTAGGGGTGATCCCCGGCAACTCCCCTAGGCGGTCGGCTGGTTGATCGGGGACGGGCAAGGGTCGTACACCCTCCTCGGTGAGGATCCGCGTCCCGGACCGGCGCCTGAGGATGATCACGCACCGTCTTCCGGCACCCGACGCCCGACCCTTCGAAGGAGTCCCGTATGCGCCGCTCCAGCCGTTCCGCCCTCCTGGCCGCCGCCCTCGTCACCGCGGTGGCCGCCGGCCCGCTGGCCGTCCCCGCCGTCGCCGCGTCCGCGCCCTCGGAGTCCGCCCGCGCCACGACCGCCCCTGCCGCCGCCGGCCCCGACGCCGAGGCCCTCGCCGCCGCCGTCGCCGGGCTGCCCGACCACGACGCCACCGCCGCGGTCCTGCGCGTCGGCGGCGACGGGACCTGGCAGGGCACGGCCGGGGTGCGGGACGTGCGGACCGGGGCGCCGGCCCTTCAGAACGCGCGCTTCCGGGCCGGTTCGGTGACGAAGGTGGTGACCGCGTCGATCGTGCTGCAACTGGCCGCGGAGGGCCGGATCGACCTCGACGGGACCGTGCAGCGGTACCTGCCGGGCCTGCTCTCCGAGGACTTCGCGCCGATCACCGTACGGCAGTTGCTGAACTACACCAGCGGGCTGCGCCCGGGCCCGTCCCTGGGCGACACGGTCGAGGAGGGTTACCCGCACCGCTTCGAGACGCTGACGCCCCGCCAGGTCGTGGCGGGTGCCGTGGCGCAGGGCCCGGCGTACGCACCGGGCACGCGCCAGACCTACGGCAACATCCACTACACCGTGCTCGGCATGCTCATCGAGAAGGTGACCGGCGACTCGTACGCGCACCAGGCCGAGGTGCGGATCTTCCGGCCGCTCGGCATGCGGCACAGCTCCTTCCCGGCCGGCGCGGACCCGCGGATCCACGGCCCGCACAACCGGGGCTACGACTGGATCGACGGGAAGCTGGTCGACGTGACCGACTGGAACATGTCCGACCGGTTCGCGGCCGGCGACATGATCTCCACGACCGCCGATCTGGAGCGGCTGCTGCTCGGGCTGTTCCGCGGCCGGGTGGTGCCGCAGCCGCAGCTGACGGAGATGTTCACGCTGCCGGACGTGCCCGGGGCGCGGTACGGCGCGGCGCTGGAGCGGTTCGAGGTGAACGGCAGGGTGATCTGGGGCAAGACGGGTTCGCGCCCCGGGTACGCGACGGTGATGGCCGCGACCCAGGACCTGTCCCGCACGCTGGTCTACTCGGTCAACTCCACGGACGCGAAGGGCGACGGCCTGGCCATCGCCCAGCGCTTCGCGTTCCCGGCGTTCAACCGCTGACCTGGGCCGGGTCGTTCGCCGCGCACCGGGTTCAGCCCGCGGCGGGGGCGGCCCGGAGCGCGGACGGTGCGCCGAGCGCCTCCAGCCGCTTGATCTTCTTCCGTACGACGTACAGCGGGACGACCCCGAAGACCCCGAACGACATGTCGATGACGGTCCACCAGAAGGGGATTCCCCGGACCGGTCCGCAGACGAGGGCGAGCGGGATGATCCCGGCACAGGCGATCATGCCGAACTCCACCACCCAGATGTTGCGGACGGGGTCGCGGTACGGGCCGTAGAACGCCACCGCGATGACGAGGTGGGCGAAGGCCAGCCAGTCGGTGCCGTACAGGACGAAGGGGTGGTCGGCGTCGACGGTGTCCAGCCCGTCCCGCACCCGGGAGATCCACGCCATCAGGCCCGGCAGATGTTCCGGCACGGACAGCGCGCGCAACGCGCTCTCGGTCCAGTGCAGTTCGTGCACCAGCGGGAAGGCGGTGGCCCCGCTCAGGACGAGGCACACGACGAAGAGGGCCAGCCAGACGCGGATGCCCTTGAGCAGGGCGGCTCTGTCGCTCATGGCAGCAGCGTACGCCCGGAATTGAACATGTTCAAAACTCTTCCCAGTGGAGCACCCGCTCCCGTGCGATGCGGTCGGCCGGCCGGAAATCGGTGCCGAGGGTGTACGCGACGGGGATGAGCGCGGCCTGCATGACGTCCTCGTACGGGATGCCGAGCACCCGGGCCGACTCCCGCTCGTGGACGAGGTTCCCGGTGGTCCAGCAGGTGCCGAGACCCCGGGCGCGGGCGGCGAGCATGAAGCTCCACACGGCCGGGAGGATGGATCCCCAGGTGCCGGCCTGGCGCAGCACGGGCGCGTCGTCGGTACGGCCCTCCACGCACGGGACGACGAGCGCCGGGACCTCGTGGAGGTGCTCGTAGAGGTGCGCGGCGCCGGAGTAGACGCGGTCCATCCGGGCCACGCTCGCGCGCCGCACATCCCGCGCCGGCAGCGGCTCACTGGCGCCCGGCGTGCTCACGCCGGCCCGCCACACGTCCGCCAGCGCGGCCCGCCGGTCCGGGTCGGTGACGACGACGAAGTGCCAGCGCTGCCGGTTGCGCCCGGTCGGCGCCTGGACCGCCAGGTCGACGCATTCCTCCAGCAGCCGGCGCGGCACCGGCCGGGTGAGGTCGAGCCGGTGGCGGACGGCGCGGGTGGTGGACAGCAACTGGTCGGAAGAGAGGCCGAGATTCATGCGTTGACCCTGACGGACCGGGCCGCACGGCGCCAACGCCCGGGTTTCACTGAGCGACAACGCGGGCCGCGGATGCGGATGCGGACACGGAGGAGCGGTATGGCCGAGAGCGTCGCCGGGCGGGTCCTCTCCGTGCTGGACGCGTTCGGGGACGCGCCCGACACCCTGCGCCTGACGGACATCGCCCGCCGCACGGGGCTGCCCGTGCCCACCGCGCTGCGCATGGTGCGGGAACTGGTGGCCTGGGGCGGGCTGGAACGGGCGGCCGACGGCTCCTACCGCCTCGGCACCCGCCTCCGCACCCTCGGCGCCGCCGCGCCCTGCCCCCGCGGACTCCTCGCCACGGCCCTGCCGGCCCTGCGCACCCTCACCACCCGCACCGGCGGCCACGCCGACGTGACGATCCCGGCCGCCGGCGCGGCCCTCTGCCTGGTCACCGGCGAACGGCTGCCGCTGCACGCCACGGCGGCGGGCAAGGTGCTGCTGGCGTACGGGGGAGGTTACGGGTCCGGATCCGACGGTGGCTTCGCGGTCGGGTCCGGCGCCGTCCGTCACACCCCGTACACCGTCACCGCTCCCGGCGCGCTCGGTGCCCAGCTGGCCCGGGTGCGCGCGACCGGGCTGGCGCAGGCCTACCAGGAGTACCGCCTGGGCGAACTCTCCCTCGCCGCACCGGTGTTCCGGAACGGCACCGTCGTGGCGGCCGTGTCCGTGACGGCTCCGACGACCGCCCGCCCCGACCGGCTGGCCCCCGCCGTACGGCAGGCCGCGGCGACGGTGAGCGGGGCGCTGCGCTTCTGACGTGCCCCGCGCGCGCCCGGCCGCGTCACCAGTCCGGCGTCGCCCCGAGGTGGCGCAGCGCCGAGGCCGCCGCCCCCGCGCCGCACATGCCGTGGGCGCCGGGGCCCGGCGGGGTGGCGGCGGAGCAGCAGAAGACCCCGGGCAGGGTGGTGGAGTAGGGGTCGAGGGCGGGGCGCGGGCCGAACAGGAGGTGGGGGACGGTCCTCGCGCCGGTGAGGATGTCGCCGCCGGCGAAGTTGGCGTTGGCGGCGGCGAAGTCGGCCGGTGAGGTGGTGCGCAGGCCGACGACGCGGTCCCGGGTGCCGGGGGCGAAGCGTTCGAGCTGGCCCAGGATGGCCTCCGTGGCGTCGCCGTCGTATCCGTGGGGGACGTGGGCGTAGGCCCAGACCGGGTGGACGTCGCCGGCGGACCGGCCGGGGTCGGCCAGGTACTGCTGGGCGACCAGGACGAACGGGCGCTCGGGCATCCGGCCCCCGGTCACGTCCCTCGCCGCCTGCGCGATCTCGGCGAACGTGCCGCCGAGGTGCGCGAACCCGGAGCGCCGGGCGTGTTCGTTCGTCCACGGCACGCCCTGTTCGACGGCCAGGTCCACCTTGAAGGCGGCCGGGCCGCGCCGGAAGCGCTGGTAGGCGCGGCGCACGCGGGCGGGCAGCCGGTCGCCGTAGACGCGGGCGACCTGCGCGGGGTCGAGGTCGAGGAGGGTGACGTCGGCGGGCGGGATCTGGGTGTGGTGGGTGATGCGCACGCCGGTCCTTACACGGCCTCCCCGTGCGCGCAGCGCCTGTTCCAGGCTGCGGGCGATGGCCTGGGAGCCGCCTTCCGCGACGGCCCATCCGCAGGCGTGGCCGGCGGCGAGGACGCCCAGCCCGACGGCCGAGCCGAACGGCTCGGACAGCGGGCGGAAGGAGTGCGCCGCGACGCCGGCCCACAGGGCCCTGGCCCGGGGGGTGGAGAAGAGGCGGGCGAGGAGGGTCGCCGGGAGGGTGGTGGGCAGGCCGAAGCGGGCGAGGAGCAGGGGGTGGGACGGCACGCGCAGGAGGGGGCCCAGCACGTCGCGGCTCAGGGCTTCCCAGTGGCGCGCCGAGGGTTCCAGCAGGCGCCGGTAGCGGGGACCGTCGGGGCCGAGCATGCGGGCGGTGTCCTGCACGGAGCGCAGCAGCACCCCCGCCGTCCCGTCGTCCAGGGGGTGGACGCAGTCGACGTCCGGCAGCCGCCAGCGCAGGCCGTGGCGGGCGAGGTCGAGTGCCTTGTGCGCGGGCGAGGCGACGGTCATGGAGTGGACGGCCGAGCAGTGGTCGTGCAGCAGACCGGGCAGGATCGCCTCCTGGCTGCGGGTGCCGCCACCGATCTCGTCGGCGGCCTCCAGGAGGGTGACGTCCAGCCCGGCCCGGGCAAGGAGCGCGGCGGCGGTGAGGCCGTTGGGTCCGCCGCCGACGACGATCGCGGTGGTCATGAGCTGATGTCTCCCCCGGCGCCCCGCGCCGCGAACGTCTCCTTCCACGACGAACCGCCGCTTCGGCGCGAACCGCCCTGAATCATTGCAAAGTTCCCGGACAAACCAGTAAATTGCGCCCCACCCTTCGAGACGTCACCGGCAGACGGGGCAACGGATGAGCACGGACGACCGCGTCGCGGTGACGACCGGGATCGCACGACTGCACGCGTCGCCCGGACTCGCCGGGCCCGGCCGGCTGGGGCTGGTCACCAACCACACCGGCGTCCTCCCCGACCTGCGCCCCGCCGCGCCCGCGCTGCTCGCGGCCGGTGCGCCGCTGGTCGCCCTGTTCGGACCCGAGCACGGGCTGCACGGGACCGGCCAGGCCGGGCAGGGCGGCACCGCCCGGCGCGACCCCACCACCGGCCTGCCGGTCCACGACACCTACCGGTGCGACGGCGAGCACCTCGACACCCTGCTCCTCGACAGCGGCGTCGACGCCCTGGTGTTCGACCTCCAGGACATCGGGGCCCGGTTCTACACCTACGTGTGGACGATGTTCGACCTGATGGTCTCCGCGGCCCGTACGGGCGTACGGTTCGTGGTCGCCGACCGGCCGAATCCGCTCGGCGGTCTCGTCAGCGAGGGCCCGCTGCTCGACCCGGCGTGGGCCAGCTTCGTCGGGCGCGCCCCGATACCCGTCCGGCACGGCCTCACCTGCGGTGAACTCGCCCGGCACCTCAACGCCTCCGCCGTGCCCCGGGCCGCGGGCGCCCCCGCCGCCCTGACGGTGATCGAGATGGCCGGGTGGCGGCGCCCCATGGACGCGGCGGCCACCGGCCTGCCGTGGATCGCGCCCTCACCGAACATCCCGACGCCCGCCACGGCCGCCGTCTACCCCGGCACCTGCCTGTTCGAGGGGACGAACCTCTCCGAGGGCCGGGGCACCACGCAGCCCTTCGAGATCGTCGGGGCGCCGTACATCGACGCGCGGTTCGCACCCGCGCTCGCCGAACTCGCCCTGCCGGGAGTGCACTTCCGTGACCTGTGCTTCGTACCGACCTTCCACAAGCACGCCGGGCGGCCGCTGCGCGGGGTCCAGCTCCACCTCACCGACCGCGCGGCGTTCGCTCCCGTGCGCACCGGCGTCGCGATGCTGGCCACGCTGCGGCGGCTGTACCCGGACGACTTCGCCTGGCACACCGCGGACGGCGGCGCGGAAGCAGCGGGGGAGGCCGGCCGCCGTCCCTTCGTCGACCTGCTGTGGGGCTCCGACCGGTTGCGGCGCGCCGTCGACGCGGGCGACGACCCGCTGGCGCTGTGCGCCCCACCGGCACCGCCCGCCCACTGGGCCGGCGCCGACGTGCTGCTCTACCCCTGAAGCCATAACTACCGCCGCCCGCTGCCCCGCACCCGCGGAGGGAAGGACACCCCGTCGATGACCGACCGCACGACGACAGTTCGCGCCGGAACGCGTGGCTTTCGCGTGGGCGACGGGCCCCGGCTGGTGGAGGCGTGGCGGCGCAGCGCGCCGGCCGACCCCATCACCCCGGACCGATTCCGCTCCCTGGTGCTGCTCGACGCCAACTTCGACCCGGAGGGGCTCCGGGTCGCCGTCGACGGCGACCGGGTCGTCGGCGCGGCCTACGCGGTGCGCCGGCTGACGCCCATGAGCGGCACCGACCTGGAGCCGGAGCAGGGCTGGATCCCGTTCTTCTTCGTCGACCCGGCCGCCCGGGGCCGCGGCCTCGGCCGCCGGCTGCTGACCGACGCCCTGGACTGGCTGCACGGCCACGGCCGCACCCGCGTGGACTTCTCCTCGTACACCCCGAACTACGTCCTGCCCGGCCTGGACGCCGAGACGTACCCGGAAGCGGCGAAGCTCCTGGACTCCCTGGGCTTCCGGACCCTGTACGAGGCGGCGGCGATGGACCGCGGCCTGGTCGGCTACCGCTTCCCCGACGTGGCCGCGCGCCGCCGGGACGAACTGGCGGCCCGCGGCCACCGGTTCGCCACCCCGTCCGACGACGACCTGGTCGACCTGCTCGCGCTCGCCGGGAGCCACTTCAGCCCGGACTGGGCGCGGGCGATCCGGGAGTGCCTGGCCGCGGGCACACCGCTCGACCGGATCGTCGTCGCCCGGGACCCGTCGGGCCGCCTGGCCGGCTGGGCGATGCACGGCGCGTACGCCTCGGCGCAGGAGCGGTTCGGCCCGTTCGGCGTGCTGGAGGAGATGCGCGGCACGGGGCTCGGCACGGTCCTGCTCCACCTGGTGCTGGAGCGGATGCGGGCGCGCGGCGCGCACTCGGCGTGGTTCCTGTGGACGGGTGAGCGGTCCCCGGCGGGCCGGCTGTACCGCGCGGCCGGCTTCACCACGACCCGGGTGTTCCGCGTGCTGCGCCGGGAGGCCGCCGGATGACGCCGTCCCGCCGCGCCGACGGCCTGTCCGCCCGGCGGTCACCGAGGAGGGCGGCCCGTCTGAGCCGCCGTCACTTCGCGCTCGCGCTCCCCTCGGCGCTGCTCGTCTCCGGCTGCGCGGCGCCGCACCGGGGCACCGGGCGGCCCGGGGACCCGATCGTCCTCACGCTGCTCTCCCACTACGCGAGCGGGGAGCTGAAGGAGGCGCTGCGGGGGCCCGTGGACGAGTGGAACGCCACCCACGACCGGGTCAAGGTGCGGACGAAGGCCGTCGAGTTCACGGACCTGCTGACCACGTTCATGGTCCGGCAGGCCGCCGGGCAGGGCGCCGACATCCTGCACCCGTACTGCCTGTGGAACGGCCAGCTCGTCCGGGCCGGCGTCCTGCGGCCCGCCCCGGCCGAGCACGCCGAGGAGATCAGGCGCGGCTACAGCGCGGCGGCGGTCGGCGCCGCGTCGGTGGGGGGCAGGGTGTACGGCTACCCGACGGAGGTGCAGACGTACGCCCTGTACTACAACAAGCGGCTGCTGCGCGAGGCGGGCCTCGACGGGCCGCCGCGCACCTGGCGGGAGCTGGAGGAGACGGCCTACCGCACCACCCGGCGGGACCGGTACGGCAACACGCTCGTCCAGGGTTTCGGCCTGTCGACCTACGACGACTCGACCACCGTCGGCCAGACGCTCGCGCTGCTCAACGCCGCGGGCGGCACGTTCGTCTCGGCGGACGGCAGGAGCACCGCCATCGACTCACCGGCCGGCCGGGCCGTGTTCGGCCTGGAGCACCGCCTCGTGGCGGGAGGGGCGAGTGCCCCCGGCGTCAACGTCTACCGGGCGTTCCCGTCCGGGCAGGTGGCCATGGTGATCAGCGCCGGCTGGTGGACCGCGAGCCTGAAGACCGAGATGGGCGGGGACTACCGCGAGGTCGGCGTCGCCCCGCTGCCCCTGCCCGAGGCCGGCGGCGAACGCGCCACGCTCTGCACCGGTTTCATGCTCGGCGTCAACGCGGCCAGTGCGCACCCGCGCGAGGCATGGGAGTTCCTGCGCTGGCTCAACGCCGAGAAGACGCGCGGCGAGAAGGATGCGGTGGCGACCCGGATGAGCGCCCTTCAGGTGTCGGTCGGCTCCCTGACCGGCCGCGCCGACGACATGCGGACGCTCCTGGGCGCGGGCGGCGGGCCCGGCGGGGCCGGCGATCCGAACCTGCGGCCGTTCCTGGACGCGCTGGCCTACGCGGTGCCGGAGCCGAACGTGCCGGGTGCGCAGCAGGCCAAGTCGCTGCTGCGCAAGAACATCGAGGCGCTGTGGACCGGTCAGCGGTCGGTGGAGGAGGCGCTGCGCGTCACCCGCCGTCAGGTCGATCAGGAGGTGGCACGCTCATGGTGAACGCCCTGGTGCCGGAGACGGCCGAACGGACACCCCGTGCGCGGGCCGTCGGGCGCGCCGTCGACGGCCGTGTCCGCCACCGGCGCCGCCAGACCGCCGTCGCCTACCTCTTCCTGGCGCCGGTGCTGCTGTTCTTCGCGGTCTTCCTGGTCCTGCCGCTCGGCTTCGCGCTGCTGCTGTCGATGTCCCGCTGGTCCGGGTTCGCCCTCGGTGACATCGAGCCGGCCGGCCCCGGCAACTTCACCGCCCTGTTCGCGGACGGATCGACGTTCCTGACGCCGATCCTCACCAACACGCTGCTGTTCGCCCTGGGCACCGTGGCCCTGGCGCTCACGGGGTCGGTGCTCGTCGCCACCTGCATCGACAGGCTGCGGTTCCAGGGGCTGTGGCGCACCCTGTACTTCCTGCCGATCGTCACGACCGTCGTCGCCGTCGGCAACGTCTGGAAGTACATGTACGAGCCGGGCGGTCTGGTCAACGGCGTCCTCAACGTCGTCGGGCTCGACTCGGTGGCGTTCCTCGCGGACCCGGACACCGCGCTGCCCTCGGTGGTGGTCGTCCAGGCCTGGGCCTCGCTCGGCTCGGCGGTCCTCGTCCTGACCGCCGGGCTGAAGTCCGTCCCCGAGTCGTACTACGAGGCCGCCGCGCTCGACGGCGCCGGACCCGTCACCGTCTTCTGGAGGATCACCCTGCCGCTGCTGCGGCCGTCCCTGCTGTTCGTGTGCGTCACCCAGTTCCTCACCGGCCTCCAGTCGTTCGCGCTGATCATCGTGATGACCAAGGGCGGCCCGGGTGACGCGACGAACGTGGCCGCGCTGGAGATGTACCGGCTGGCCTTCGGCTACGGCGACTGGGGCACCGCGAGCGCCGCCGCCTTCGTGCTGTTCGTGGTGGTCCTCGCGATCACGCTGGCCCAGTTGTGGTGGTTCCGGCGCACCGGGGAGGACGCGTGAAGGAGCAAGGAGGCGTGGGCCGTCGCCGTTTCCCGTGGCCGGCGTACCTCGTGGTCGTGACCGGCGCCGTGCTCACGGTGGTGCCGTTCCTGGACATGGTGATGACGTCCTTCAAGGGCCCCGGTGAGTCCGGCACGCTGCCGTACCGGTTCCTGCCCCAGGCGTTCGACCTCTCCAACTACCGTGCGGCGATCGACCAGTTGGACTTGCCGGTGCTGTTCCGCAACAGCGTCGTCGCCACCGCGCTGATCACCGGATCGGTGCTGCTCACGTCCTCCCTCGCGGGCTACGCGCTCGCCAAACTGCGCTTCCCCGGCCGGGACTTCGTCTTCCGCCTCGTGCTGTCCACGATGATGTTCCCGCCGTTCCTCTTCTTCATCCCGCACTTCCTGATCCTGGTGCACTGGCCGCTGGCGGGCGGCAACGACCTCCTCGGGCGCGGCGGCGCGGGCCTGACCGTCAGCATCGCGGCGCTCGCCATGCCGTTCCTCGTCAACGGCTTCGGGATCTTCCTGACCCGCCAGTTCATGGTCGCGATCCCGGACGAGGTCCTGGAGGCCGCGCGCATCGACGGAGCCGGCGAGTTCACCGTGTGGTGGCGGATCGTGGTGCCGCAGACCAAGCCGCTCCTGGTCACCCTCGGGCTGCTGACCTTCGTCGACGCCTGGAACGAGTACATCTGGGCGCTGCTCGTCTCGACCGCCAACCCGGACGTGATGACCCTGCCGGTCGGTATCCAGCTCCTCCAGGACCACGTCGACCCGACCCGCACGATGCCGATCGTCATGGCGGGTCTCGTCCTGAGCGTGCTGCCGGTCCTGCTGCTCTTCCTGCTGCTCCAGAAGCACTACATCAGGGGCGTCATGCTCAGCGGCCTGAAGTGAACCCGGCACCGCCGACGGCCGGGTGCTAGAGCCCCACGATCGCGTTCCAGCGCCGGGTGAACTCCGGGCGTTCCCTGGCGGAGATGTCGCGGGCGACGGCGAGGCGGCGGCGCATGCCGGAGTCCGGGAAGATGAGGGGGTTGTCGGCGAGGGCGGCCGTGTCCTCGTCCTTGGCGGCGGCCAGGACCTCGCGGGCCGCCGGGACCGGGCAGACGTAGTTCACCCAGGCGGCGAGCCGGGCGGCGACCTCGGGGGCGTAGTAGTAGTCGATCAGGCGCTCGGCGTCGGCCTTGTGGCGGGCCCGGTCGGGGATCATCAGGGAGTCCGACCACAGCTCGGCGCCCTCCTCGGGGACGACGAAGCGGATGTCGGGGTTGTCCGCCTGGAGCTGGATGACGTCGCCGGAGTACGCCTGGCAGGCGAGGACGTCCCCGCTGACCAGGTCCTTGGTGTAGTCGTTGCCGGTGAAGCGGCGGATCTGGCCTCGTTCGACCTCGCGCTCCACCTGGTCGCAGACCCGGTGGAAGTCGTCCGCGGTCCACCGGGTGATGTCGACGCCGTTGCCCTGCATGAGCAGCGCGAACGACTCGTCCAGGCCGGACAGCAGGGTCACGCGGCCCTTGAGGTCCTCGGCCCACAGGTCGGCGACACGGCGGATCTCGCGGCCGAGCGCGCGGCGGTTGTAGGCGATGCCGGTGATGCCGGACTGCCAGGGCACGGTGAACCGGCGGCCCTTGTCGAAGGCGGGCGAGCGCAGCAGCGGGTCCAGGTGCCGCTCCACGTTCGGCTGGCGGGCGCGGTCCATCTCCTGCACCCAGCCGAGCCTGACGTACCGGGCGCACATCCAGTCGCTGATGACGATCAGATCGCGGCCGGTGGACCGGTGGCTCATCAGCGCGGGGCTGATCTTGCCGAAGAACTCGTCGTTGTCGTTGATCTCCTCGACGTAGTCGACGGAGACGCCCGTGCGCTGCTCGAACCCCTCCAGCGTGGGCCGCCGGCCGGGGTCGTCGTCATCGGTGTCGATGTAGAGCGGCCAGTTCGCCCAGGTCAGCTTCTTGTCGCGGGCGGACTGGTCGGCGACGGCCCGGTCACCGGGCGCCACATACGCGGCGGGCACCCCGCAGCCGGCGACGGCACCGAGCGCGGCGGTGCCCCCGACGGCGGCGAGAAGGGAACGGCGGGACAGCGGGGGCTTGCGGGGAGCGGTCTGGAACACCCCGGAAGCATGCCGTCCCACCGTGTCCACGGACGATCGGCCCGAGCGGCCGTCAGCCGTCCAGCGACGTCATCACGTGCTTGATGCGCGTGTAGTCCTCGAAGCCGTACGCCGACAGGTCCTTGCCGTAGCCGGACTTCTTGAAGCCGCCGTGCGGCATCTCGGCGACCAGCGGGATGTGGGTGTTGATCCACACGCAGCCGAAGTCGAGCTTCTTGGACATGCGCATCGCGCGGGCGTGGTCCTTGGTCCACACCGAGGACGCCAGGGCGTACTCGACGCCGTTGGCCCACTCGACGGCCTGGTCCTCGTCGGTGAAGGACTGGACGGTGATGACCGGGCCGAAGACCTCGTTCTGGATGATCTCGTCGTCCTGCTTCAGGCCGGAGACGACGGTCGGGGCGTAGAAGTAGCCCTTGTCGCCGACCTGCTGGCCGCCCGCCTCGACCTTGGCGTGGGCGGGGAGGCGGTCGATGAAGCCGGAGACCTGCTTGAGCTGGTTGGGGTTGTTCAGCGGGCCGAAGAGCACGTCCTCGTCGTCCGGCCGGCCGGTCTTCGTCTCGGAGGCGGCCTTGGCGAGCGCGGCCACGAACTCGTCGTGGATGGACTCCTGGACGAGGACGCGGGTCGCGGCCGTACAGTCCTGGCCGGCGTTGAAGAAGCCCGCCACGGAGATGTCCTCGACGGCCTTGGCGATGTCGGTGTCCTCGAAGACGACGACCGGGGCCTTGCCGCCCAGCTCCAGGTGGACCCGCTTGAGGTCCTTGGAGGCGGACTCGGCGACGGACATGCCGGCGCGCACGGAGCCGGTGATGGACGCCATGGCCGGGATGTCGTGCTCGACCATCATGCGGCCGGTGTCGCGGTCGCCGCAGATGACGTTGAAGACGCCCTTGGGCAGGATCGAGCCGATGATGTCGGCGATCAGGACGGTGGAGGCCGGGGTGGTGTCCGACGGCTTCAGGACGACCGTGTTGCCGGCGGCGATGGCCGGGGCGAACTTCCACACGGCCATCATCATCGGGTAGTTCCACGGCGCGACCTGGGCGCAGACGCCGACCGGCTCACGGCGGATGATCGAGGTCATCCCCTCCATGTACTCGCCGGCCGAGCGGCCCTCCAGCATCCGGGCCGCGCCCGCGAAGAAGCGGATCTGGTCGACCATCGGCGGGATCTCCTCGGAGCGGGTGAGCCCGACCGGCTTGCCGGTGTTCTCCACCTCGGCGGCGATCAGCTCCTCGGCGCGCTCCTCGAAGGCGTCGGCGATCTTCAGGAGGGCCTTCTGGCGCTCGGCCGGCGTGGTGTCGCGCCAGCCCGGGAAGGCGCGGGCGGCGGCCTCCATGGCGGCGTCCACGTCCGCCTGCCCGGACAGCGGCGCGGTGGCGTACGCCTCGCCCGTCGCGGGGTTGACCACCTCGGTGGTCCGTCCGTCGGCGGCGTCCCGGAACTCACCGTCGATGTAGTTGCGCAGACGACGCAGCTCGGTGCTCACTGCCGGCCTCCTGATCTGGTTCAAGCTGTCCGATCTCTGAGACACCCACCCTAGTCGGCGCACCGACGTTTTCAACACCCCCGGCGCGACCACTTCTGCGAAATCCGCAAGGTGCGGTCTCGTAAACAACGGATTTCATTGATCGGGCCTTGCGAAACTGTCGAGACGTCGTGCACAGTGAGGCCGTGGCCAGTCGAAGCGCAGACCAGAGGGACTCCTCCCGCGAGTCCAGGAACGGCGGCAGTCCCCAGCTGGACGCCGTCTCCCTCGCCATCATCCAGCAGCTCCAGGAGGACGGCCGCCGGCCGTACGCCGCGATCGGCAAGGCCGTCGGCCTGTCCGAGGCGGCCGTGCGCCAGCGCGTGCAGAAGCTGCTGGACCAGGGCGTGATGCAGATCGTCGCCGTCACGGACCCGCTCACCGTGGGCTTCCGCCGGCAGGCGATGGTCGGGATCAACGCCGAGGGCGATGTCGAGAAGATCGCGGACGCGCTGACTGACATGTCGGAAGTCGAGTACGTGGTGATGACCGCGGGCTCGTTCGACATCCTCGCCGAGATCGTCTGCGAGGACGACGACCACCTGCTGGACGTCATCAACAAACGCATCCGGTCCCTGCCCGGAGTGCGCTCCACCGAGAGCTTCGTCTACCTGAAGCTCAAGAAGCAGACCTACATGTGGGGAACCCGATAACCGTGAGGACCCGATAACCGTGAGCAGCAAGGACCTCAGCCGCACCGCGTACGACCACCTGTGGATGCATTTCACCCGCATGTCCTCGTACGAGAACTCCCCCGTCCCGACCATCGTCCGGGGTGAGGGCACCTACATCTACGACGACAAGGGCAAGCGCTACCTCGACGGTCTCGCGGGTCTGTTCGTGGTCCAGGCCGGTCACGGCCGCACGGAACTCGCCGAGACCGCCTTCAAGCAGGCCCAGGAGCTCGCCTTCTTCCCGGTGTGGTCCTACGCCCACCCCAAGGCCGTCGAGCTGGCCGAGCGCCTCGCCGACTACGCCCCGGGCGACCTGAACAAGGTCTTCTTCACCACCGGCGGCGGCGAGGCCGTCGAGACCGCCTGGAAGCTCGCCAAGCAGTACTTCAAGCTCCAGGGCAAGCCGACCAAGTACAAGGTCATCTCCCGCGCGGTCGCCTACCACGGCACCCCGCAGGGCGCCCTGTCGATCACCGGCCTGCCGGCTCTGAAGGCCCCCTTCGAGCCGCTGGTGCCGGGTGCGCACAAGGTCCCGAACACCAACATCTACCGCGCGCCCATCCACGGCGACGACCCGGAGGCCTTCGGCCGCTGGGCCGCCGACCAGATCGAGCAGCAGATCCTCTTCGAGGGCCCGGACACCGTCGCCGCGGTCTTCCTGGAGCCGGTGCAGAACGCCGGCGGCTGCTTCCCGCCGCCCCCCGGCTACTTCCAGCGCGTGCGCGAGATCTGCGACCAGTACGACGTGCTGCTCGTGTCGGACGAGGTCATCTGCGCCTTCGGCCGCCTCGGCACGATGTTCGCCTGCGACAAGTTCGGCTACGTGCCGGACATGATCACCTGCGCCAAGGGCATGACCTCGGGCTACTCCCCGATCGGCGCGTGCATCGTCTCCGACCGCATCGCCGAGCCGTTCTACAAGGGCGACAACACCTTCCTGCACGGCTACACCTTCGGCGGCCACCCCGTGTCGGCCGCGGTGGGCCTCGCCAACCTCGACCTGTTCGAGCGCGAGAACCTCACCCAGCACGTCCTGGACAACGAGGGCGCCTTCCTGCAGACCCTGCAGAAGCTGCACGACCTGCCGATCGTCGGCGACGTCCGCGGCAACGGCTTCTTCTACGGCATCGAGCTGGTGAAGGACAAGAACACCAAGGAGTCCTTCAACGACGAGGAGACCGAGCGCGTCCTGTACGGCTTCCTCTCCAAGGCTCTGTTCGACAACGGCCTGTACTGCCGTGCCGACGACCGCGGCGACCCGGTCGTCCAGCTCGCCCCGCCGCTGATCTCCGACCAGGGGACCTTCGACGAGATCGAGCAGATCCTGCGGGCCACCCTCACGGAGGCGTGGACCAAGCTCTGATCATCCGACGGGATGACCGATCCGGCCCCGGTGCCCTCCGTTCGAGTGAGAACGGCGGCCCGGGGCCGTGTGCTGTCCGGGCTCCCGTCCGGGACCTGCCTAGCGTGCCAGTGACCGATCGGCCCTGCCTTCGTTCCCCCGGACGGGGGAACAGGCACGGGAAAACGGATCTGAACCGAGGTGTACGCCCATGGAGGCTCCGCCGGACAACGACGTGCTCTGGGCACGCTCCCTGCACTTCAGCCACCGCGACGGCTCCCCCGGACTCGCCGGGATCTCGCTCGGCGTACGGCAGGGCGAGATCCTCGCCGTCAGCGGCCCGCGCGGCAGCGGCAAGACGACCCTGCTGCGCTGCCTGTCCGGCCTGGAGCCGGTGCGGTGCGGCGAGGTCTGGTTCAACAGCTCCCCCGTGCACACGCTCGGCCCGATGGCCCGCGAGCGACTGCGCCGGGACCGCTTCACCTGGATCGACCCGGAGCCGTTCCTCGTCCCCGAGCTGAACGTGTGGGAGAACGCCGCGCTGCCGCTGATGCTGCGCGGCGTCGGGCGCCGCCGGGCCAAGGTGGCCGCGCTGGAGTGGCTGGAGCGGCTGGACGTCGGGGACAAGGCACGCAGCCGCCCCCGCGCCCTCCAGCACGCCGAACGGCAACGCGTCGCCATCGCCCGCGCGCTCGCCTCCGCGCCCACGGTCCTCTTCGCCGACGAGCCCACGGCCCCGCTGCACCGCGCCGACCGCGCCCACGTCCTGCGCACGCTCACCGCGGCGGCCCGCTCGCACGGCATCACGGTCGTCCTCGCCACGCACGACGCCGAGACCGCCGCCCTCGCCGACCGTACGGTTGCCCTGCTGGACGGGCGGCGCGTGCACACCGTGCACCTGCCGGACAGCCCCGACACGGAAGGCCGGGCGGCGTGCTCGCTCTCCGCCTGACCCGTGCCGCCCGGCCCGCCGTCCAGCTGCGCCGCCTGCTGGTGGCCGCCGCGTCGGCGGGCACCGGTTTCCTGCTACTGTCCTGCCTCGCCCACGCCCTGAACCACCCGCGGGCCGCGGACGCCGCCGCGCTGCGCCTGGCCTGGTGCGCGGTACCGCTCGCCGCGACGGTGTACCTCGCGCTGGCGGTCGCCCGCACCGACCCCGGCACCCGGCCGCGCCCCGGCCTGTCCGCCGTGGGCCTCGGCCCGGCCCGCCTCATGGCCGTCTCCGCCCTGACGACGGCCCTGTCCTGCACCCTGGGCTCGCTGCTGGCCCTGCTGGTCTTCCTGCACCTGCGCGGCGACCTGACGGGCATGCCGTTCGACGGCGCGGCGGCACACGCCCTGGCGGCGGACCGCTCCCTGCCCGTGCCGGCGACCCTCACCCTCCTCGGCCTGCTCCCGGCCACCGCGACGACGGCGGTGGCCCTGGCCCTGCGCCCGGCGGACCCGCTTCCCCCGCCCCGGACCGGCCGGGGCTTCGGCCGCTTCGGGGCATACGGGCAGGCCCCGAAGAAGGAGACGTTCGGGGCGGCGGGACGCTTCAGGGCACGGGCGGCGGAGCCGAAGGCGCCGGCCGCAGCCGACCCGCCTCCCGCGGGCGGTCGTACCGCCGGGGCGGTGGACGCGGACGGCGACGCGTCGGCGCCGGACCCCGCGCCCGACGCCGAACCCCCGGCGACCGCACCGGACGCCGAGGTCCGAGCCCCCTCCGGGCTGCCCTGGGGCGTGGCCCTCGTCACCGCCGGACTGGCCGTACAGGCGTACGCCGGCCGCTCCACCCCCGCCCCCTCGCTCGCCGTCCTCCTCGGCTGGCTCCTCACCGCCACCGGTCTCGTCCTGGCCGCCCCGGGCCTCACCCACCTGTGCGGGCGGCTCCTCCAGTCCACCCGCCCGGGGGCGCTGAGACTGCTCGCCGGCCGGGTCCTCATGGCGGAGGCCGCCCGGATCGGCCGCCCGCTGGGCGTGGTGTGCGCGGTGGCGTCCGCCGGCTACGCCATGACCGCCCTGTACGACGGCGCCGGCCCGGCCCCCGGTTCCGGCCCGCTCTCCGCCCTCGGCGCGCTCGTCGTCGCCGGCTCCACGCTCGCCACCCTCCTCACCGCCGCCGTGGAGGCCCGCCAGTGCCGCGCCGACACCGTCGCCGCGCTGCTCCGCCTCGGCGCGCCCGCCGTGATGCTGCGGGGCGCCGCCGCTCTGCGCGTGGCCGCCCTGCTGGCCCTGTTCGGCCCGCTCACCCTCGGGGTCGCCGGCCTGTCGGCACTGCCGCTGAACTGAAAAAGAAGTTCAGCGGTCACCGATGAGTCCGGCGCGGGCCGCCGGTCTACCCACCGAGCACGACGAACCGCGCACGACCCGGACGGGAGAGGCCCGCATGTACCAGCAGATGATCTTCGTGAACCTGCCCGTGAACGACCTCGACGCCTCGAAGAAGTTCTTCACGGAACTCGGCTACTCGATCAACCCGCAGTTCAGCGACGAGAAGGCGGCCTCCGTGGTGATCAGCGACACCATCGTCGCGATGCTGCTGACCAAGCCGTTCTACGCCACCTTCACCAAGAAGGAGATCGCCGACGCGACGACGACCAGCGAGGTGCTGATCTGCCTGAGCGCCGAGAGCCGCGCGCAGGTGGACGAACTGGTCGACAAGGCCGTCGCGGCCGGCGGCACGGCGACCGGCCAGACCCAGGACCAGGGCTTCATGTACGGCCGCGCCTTCGACGACCTCGACGGGCACACCTGGGAAGTGGTGTGGATGGACCCGGCGGCCATCCAGAGCTGACCCCGCGGCCGAACATCCGTGCCAGCATGGGCGGGTGCCATCGACACCCGCCCAGCCGCACCGCGCCGCCCACGACCGCGAGATAGAGTCCCTCGCCGAGTTCGACGAGGTCGTCGCCGAACACGGCTCGCTCGCCCGGTTCCGGGTCCAGGCCGTCGACCTGACCAGCCGTACGGACGTCCTGCTCCGCCTCGACACCACCGGTGCCGTCTTCCTCGGCTGCCCGATGGACCCCGAGGCCGCCGCACGGGTCCGCGCGGGAGGAGCCCTGGTGTTCCCGCCCGTACCGGGGCTCCCGTTCGACCCCTACCGCGCCCGCGTCTACACGCCCGACGAACTGTTCGAGTCGCTGGACGCGGGGTACGAGGTGACGCCGGACGCGCGCGCCTACGCCTGGTTCCAGCGGACGAGGGCCGACGGCGACGTCTTCGCCTCGATGCTCCGCGCGATCCACGACGACGCCGTCTCCGACGCCCTGGACGAACTCCTCGCGGGTGCCCGGGTGGTGGGCGTCATGGGCGGCCACGCGATGGCCCGGGGGACGGACGCCTACGCCGGTGCCGCCCGGCTCGGCCGCGCACTCGCCCGGGCCGGTTACACGGTCGCCACCGGTGGCGGACCGGGCGCGATGGAGGCCGCCAACCTCGGCGCGTACGCAGCCCCGTTCGCCGACGGCATGCTGGACGACGCGCTCCGGCTGCTCGCCAAGGCGCCCTCGTTCCGGCCGTCGGTCGGCGAGTGGGCGCACGCCGCCTTCGAGGTGCGCGAACGCTGGCCGGGCGGCGGGGACTCGGTGGGCATCCCCACCTGGTTCTACGGCCACGAGCCGCCGAACGCCTTCGCCGCGCACCTCGCCAAGTACTTCGCCAACGCCACCCGCGAGGACGGCCTGCTGGCCCGCTCCACCGCCGGGGTGGTCTTCCTGCCGGGCGCCGCCGGGACCGTACAGGAGATCTTCGACAACGCGACGCCCAACTACTACGAGTCGCGCGGCGAGCCGACCCCGATGGTGCTCGTGGACCGCGGGCACTGGACGCGGGAGCTGCCGGCCTGGCCGTTGCTCAGGTCGCTGGCGCGGGGGCGGGCGATGGAGTCCCGTATCGCCCTCGTTGACCGGATCGAGCAGGCTCCGGACGCGCTCAAACGTCTGGGCGGTTAATATGCGGGCAAAGTCAACGGCCGTTGACGGCCGATGCGTTGACACTACTTATGGAGCGCTTATAAACCTGTGAGCCTCCCGGGGTCGCTGGGGCCTCAGCTGTCCGTGTCTCACTCGTCGCCCCAACGTCCCCTCCACCCCCCGCAATTGCACTCTGTAAAGGACAAACATTGTCCAAGACTCTCCGTAGCGTACGCCGTTCCGTGCGCGTTCTGGGTGTCGCCTCCGGGTCCGCGGCGCTGGTGCTGGGCCTGGCCGGTTCCGCTCTCGCGTGCAACATCAAGGACTTCTCCGCCGAAGCCAAGTGCGACGGCGGCAAGGGCGTCATCGTCGTCACCGACACCGACGCGTCCGCCAAGGACGCCACCGTCAGCGTCTTCCTCAAGGGCGTCGGCGGTGTCGAGACGAAGATCGGCGAGCAGCCGGTCAAGGGGTCCAAGGAGGGTGTTCGGATCACCTTCTCCGAGGACTGGAAGCCGAGCGCCACCTACCGGATCCACGTCAAGGCCGGCACCATCGTCGACGAGGACATCCAGCCGGACCTGGTGACCCCGTCCACCGCCTGCGAGACCGAGAGCGAGTCCCCGAAGCCGACGGCGAGCGCGACCGTGTCGCCCTCTCCGTCGCCGTCGTCGTCGCCGAGCAAGTCCGCCCCGGCCCAGCCGGCGACCCCCGCCCCGTCGGCCTCGGGGTCGAGCTCCGCCCCGGCCGGCACCTCCGAGAACGCGCCGTCCCCGGCGGCCGGTGAGTCCAACCTCGCCGAGACCGGTGCGAACTCCAACACCGGCCTGATAGCCGGCGTCGCGGCCCTCCTGGTCGTCGTCGGCGGTGGCGCCGTCTGGTTCGGCATGCGCCGCCGCGGGGCGAGCCGCAACGGCTGACCGCACCGCCGTACCGCCTCCGGCCCGTTCCCTGTGCCCAGGGGACGGGCCGGAGCGCGTCAGCCGAACACGGTCCGCTCCAGCCAGAGTTCCAGCACCTCCCGGTCGCCGAGCACCTCCAGGCCGGGCGTGTCCAGCGGCAGCCGGCGGTAGAAGGCGAGCAGCACCGAGGTGAGCGGGCCGCGCAGGGCGACCGTGGCCTTCTCGTGCCCGCGCCGCCAGCTCACGCCCTCCTCGCCCAGCTCGACCATCCACTCGGCGTGCAGGGCCGGGTCGGCGTCGGTGGCGTGCAGATGGATCGAGCGCTTCGGGCCGCGCAGATCCCGCGCCGCCTCGCGGGGCGTGTTGCCCTGCACCCACTCCACGAGCTGGAGCCACTCGTCCAGCGCGTCCGCCGCGATGTCGGGCGCGACCTCGTAGGGAAGCCCGGCGGCGAGCGTGGCGTCGGCCCGGTGCACGGTGATCTCGCAGGCCATACGGCGGGCCCAGAAGCCGGTGTTCAGCATCCCGGCCCACGCCCACACCCCGGTGTCGGGACCGGCCTCGCGCAGCGCGCCGACGACCCGCTCACCGGTGTCGGCGAGCCACTCGTCCAGGGCCGCCGCGTCCCCGCGCCCCTGCGGACCGGCGCCCAGCGGCACCCGCTCCGGCGGGATGTTCTCCCGCGCCCGGGTGCGCACCAGGGTGTCCACCCAGCGCAGGGCGCCCCCCGTGTGGCGCACGAGGTCTTCCAGCGACCAGTCGGGGCAGGTCGGCACGGTGGCGGACAGGTCGGCGCCGGACGTCACCACGGCTCTCAACCGCTCGACCTGGTGGGCGATCTCGTCACAGTAACGGTCATGCGTGAGCACGGACATGACCTCACCCTAGGGGCGTCCTGATCAGTCGAGCACGACGGTTTCGGCCACGTCGAACTCCACGCCGACCCGGGCTCCGGGCTCCGGCGCGTCCCGGAGCGGGCAGGCCGCCTCCAGCCGGGGGCCGTCCGCCGGCTGGAGGTGGACGGCCACGTGGGTGCCCCTGAAGGTGCGGGCGGTCACCGTGCACGCCAGGCCCTGGTCGGCGGGGACGAGCCGGACGCCGGCGGGCCGGACGAGGACCGTGCGGTTGCCCTGCGCGGAACCGTCGGGCACCGGCAGCTTGCCCCACGGGCTGTCGGCGGCCGTGCCGGCGACGGTCGCCGGGACCACGTTCTCGAAGCCGAGGAAGCGGGCGACGAACGCGTCGGCGGGCCGCTGCCACACCTGGAGCGGCGTCCCGGTCTGCGCGATCCGCCCGTCCCGCATCACCACCACCCGGTCGGCCAGCGCGAACGCCTCGCCCTGGTCGTGGGTCACGGCGAGCACGGTCGTACCCAACCGGCCGAACAGCTCGCGCAGTTCGACCACCAGCCGCTCCCGCAGCGAGCGGTCCAGCTGGCCCAGCGGCTCGTCCAGCATGAGCAGCCGGGGGCGGGGCGCGAGCGCCCGGGCGAGGGCCACGCGCTGCTGCTCGCCGCCGGACAGCGAGGCCACCGCCCGTCGGGCGGCGCCGGGCAGCCCGACCAGCTCCAGCAACTGGCCCACCTCGGCGTCCCGTTCGCCCTTGGCGACGCCGTGCATGCGCAGTCCGAAGGCGACGTTGGCGCCGACGTCCCGCTGCGGGAACAACTGGTGGTCCTGGAACATCAGTCCCACGCCCCGCTGGTGCGCGGGGACGCCCGCCTGGTCCCGGCCGTCGAGCAGGACCCGTCCGCCGGACAGGGGCTGGAGTCCGGCCACGGCCCGCAGCAGGGTCGACTTGCCGCTGCCGCTGGGGCCGAGGACGCACACCACCTCGTGCTCGGCGACATCGAGCCCGACGGCGTCGAGCACGGCCCGCCCGCCGAAGCGCACGGTCGCGGCATCCAGGCTCAGCAGCATCTAGAACTCCCCCGTCCGGTCGGTCCGCAGCCGCTCCAGGAGCAGCAGCGCGGCGGCGCACACCACCATCAGAATCGTCGACAGGGCCATCGCCTGGCCGTAGTTGAGGTCGCCGGGGCGGCTGAGCAGCCGGGCCACGGCGACCGGGAGCGTGGGGTTGTCGGGGCGGGCGATGAACACGGTGGCCCCGAACTCGCCGAGCGACACGGCGAACGCGAACCCGGCCGCGACCAGCAACGCCCGCCGCACCAGCGGCAGATCCACCTCCCGCCACACCCGCCAGGGCGAGGCGCCGAGCACCGCCGCCGCCTCCCTGAGCCGGACGTCCACCGCGCGCAGCACGGGCAGCATGGTCCGTACGACGAACGGGGCGCCGACCAGCGCCTGGGCGAGCGGCACCAGGAGCCAGGACTGGCGCAGATCGAGCGGCGGCTCGTCGAGCGCGATCAGGAAGCCGAAGCCGACGGTCACGGCGGAGACGCCGAGCGGCAGCATGAGCAGGGCGTCGAAGCCCCGCACCAGCCGTCCCGCGTCCCGCCGGGCCAGCGCGGCGGCGGCGAGACCGCCGATCACCACGGCGATGCCGGTGGCCGCGACCGCGTACTGGAGCGAGGTCCACACCGCGTGCACGGGCGCCACCAGGAACGTACCGCCGTCCGCGCGGGTCAGCGCCCGGTAGTAGCCGAGGCCGGGCGCGTCCAGGGAGCGGCTGACCAGAACGGCGAGCGGCAGGACGAGCAGCAGCGCGACGGTGGCGAGCACCGAGGCGAGCAGGGCCCACTGCCCGGCCCCACGCGGGCGCCGCGCGGTCGCCCCCGGGTCCACGAGCCGCAGCGCGGTCTCCCGGCGCCGCACCGTCCAGGCGTGCACGGCGAGGACCGCGCCGACCGCCGCGAACTGGACCAGCGTGAGGACGGCGGCCGTGGACAGGTCGAAGACCTCGGAGGTCTGCCGGTAGATCTCCACTTCGAGGGTGGAGAAGGTCGGGCCGCCGAGGATCTGCACCACGCCGAAGGAGGTGAAGGTGAACAGGAACACCATCAGGGCGGCGGCGGCCACGGCGGGCGCGAGCGCCGGCAGGGTGACCTTCCGCCAGGCCGTCAGCGGGGAGGCGCCCAGCATCCGCGCGGCCTCCTCCTGCCGGGGGTCGAGCTGCGCCCACAGCCCGCCGACGGTCCGGACGACGACCGCGAAGTTGAAGAAGACATGGGCCAGCAGGATCGCCCACACCGTGGTGTCCAGCCGTACCCCCCACAGCTCGTCCAGCAGTCCGCCCCGGCCGACCAGTGCCAGGAAGGCGCTGCCCGCGACGACGGTCGGCAGCACGAACGGGACGGTGACGACGGCCCGCAGCACCTGCTTGCCCGGGAAGTCGAGGCGGGCGAAGACGTAGCCGGCGGGCAGGGCGAGCAGCAGGGTGAGCGCGGTGGAGGCGAGCGCCTGCCAGGTGGTGAACCACAGCACGTGCCGGATGTCCGGCTGGGCGACGACGTCCGCGATCCGCCCCAGGTGCCAGGCGCCGTCCATCCTGAGCCCGCGCGCGACGATCGCGGCCACGGGCCAGGCGAAGAACAGCGCGAAGAACGCGACGGGCAGGGCCATGAGGCCGAGCCGCGCCGCGCTCCCGCGCCTGTCCCTCGCGCGGGCGGTCACTTCAGTACGAGTGACGTCCACGACTTGACCCACTGGTCGCGGTTGGCGGCGATCTTGTCGGGGGCCATGGTCTCGGGGTCCTTGGCGGCCGGCCCGTACTTCGTGAAGTCGGCGGGGACGGCGGCCCCCTTCACGACCGGGTAGACGAACATGTTGAGCGGCATGTCCTCCTGGAACTCCTTGGAGACCAGGAAGTCGATGAACGCCTTGGCCCCCTCGGGGTTCTTCGCGTTGCTGAGCAGCCCCGCGAACTCGATCTGCCGGAAGCAGGTGCCGGTGGCCACGCCGGTCGGGGCGGTGGCGGGCCGCTTCTTGGCGTAGATCACCTCGGCGGGCGGCGAGGAGGCGTACGACACCACGAGCGGCCGGTCACCGCCCGCCTTCTTCCCCCCGGTGGAGCCGGAGAACTCCTGGGAGTAGGCCTGCTCCCAGCCGTCGACCACCTTGACGCCGTTGGCCTTGAGCTTCTTCCAGTAGTCCTGCCACCCTCCCCCACTCTCGGCTCCGCTCGAGCGGGAGGTACCCCCATCCCCGAACCGCGCGGCGCTGCCCAGCAGGAAGCCGAGGCCGGGAGAGGAGGTGGCCGCGTTCTCGGTGACGAGGAGGTTCTTGTACTGCGGCTTGGCCAGGTCGGCGAAGGTCTGCGGCGGGGCCAGCCTGTGCTTGCTGAACCAGGCCTTGTCGTAGTTGACGCAGATGTCGCCGTAGTCGACGGGCGTGACCCGGTGCTTGGCCCGGTCCAGCTGGTAGGGGGCCGCGACCTTGTCGAGGCCCTTGGCCGTGTACGGCTGGAACAGCCCGTTGTCGAGGGCGCGGGAGAGCAGGGTGTTGTCGACGCCGAAGAACACGTCGCCCTGCGGGTTGTCCTTCGTCAGGATCGCCTTGTTGACGGCCTGCCCGGCGTCGCCGTCGTTGAGGACCCGCAGCTTGTACCCCGACTGCTTCTCGAAGTCCCGCTGCACCTTCTTGGACACGGCCCACGAGTCGTGGCTGACGAGGGTGACGGTCCTGGAGTCCGAGGACGACCCCCCGTCCGACGCACCGCACGCGGACAGCCCGATCAGGCCGAGCCCGACCGCCACGGCCACGAAGGTCTTGTTGTGCACTGGATGTCCTCCTGGGGTTGGCCAGGAAGAGACGCGGCCCTGCCCGGGCTCCGCTGGGGAGACCCGGGCAGGGCGCAACAGCTTGAGTGATGACCGAACTTCCTACCCAGAATGACCTGGGCGAGGTTCAGAGGGTCTGCGGCCCTGTCCGCCGCACTCTCAGCGCTGTGGCGCTCCCCTGTCGGAATATGAAGATATGTGGACGGGGTCAGATTACCGCTCGGTGGCGGCGAGCTGACCACAGGCTCCGTCGATCTCCTGTCCACGGGTGTCCCGGACGGTGACGGGCACGCCGTGGGCGGCGATGGCCTCCACGAACGCCTTCTCGTCCTCCGGGCGCGACGCGGTCCACTTCGACCCCGGCGTCGGGTTCAGCGGGATGAGGTTGACGTGCACGGGCTTGCCCTTCAGCAGCCGCCCGAGCCTGTCCCCCCGCCACGCCTGGTCGTTGATGTCGCGGATGAGCGCGTACTCGATGGACAGCCGGCGCCCGGACTTCTCGGTGTACTCGAACCCGGCGTCCAGCACCTCGCGCACCTTCCACCGCGTGTTCACGGGGACGAGGGTGTCGCGCAGCTCGTCGTCGGGGGCGTGCAGGGAGATCGCGAGCCGGCACTTGAGACCCTCGTCCGCGAACCGGTGGATGGCCGGCACGAGTCCGACGGTGGAGACGGTGATCCCGCGCTGCGAGAGACCGAGCCCGTCCGGCGTCGGGTCGGTGAGCGCCCGGATGGCACCGACGACCCGCTTGTAGTTGGCGAGCGGCTCACCCATCCCCATGAAGACGATGTTGGACAGCCGCGCGGGCCCGCCGGGCACCTCGCCGTCCCGCAGGGCCCGCATGCCGTCCACGATCTGGTGGACGATCTCCGCGGTGGACAGGTTCCGGTCCAGCCCCGCCTGCCCGGTCGCGCAGAACGGGCAGTTCATACCGCACCCTGCCTGCGAGCTGATGCACATGGTGACCCGGTCCGGGTACCGCATGAGCACGGACTCGACCAGCGTCCCGTCGAACAGCCGCCAGAGCGTCTTGCGCGTGGTCCCCTGGTCGGTGGACAGATGCCGGACGACGGTCATCAGCTCCGGGAACAGCGCTTCCTGGAGCTTGGCGCGGGAACCGGCGGGGATGTCGGTCCACTGCTCCGGCTCGTGCGCGTACCGCGCGAAGTAGTGCTGCGAGAGCTGCTTGGCACGGAACGGCTTCTCACCGATCCCGGCCACGGCGTCCTTGCGCTCGGCAGGCGTGAGGTCGGCGAGATGCCGCGGCGGCTTCTTGGCTCCGCGCGGCGCGACGAAAGTGAGTTCTCCGGGCTTGGGCATGGTGGTTCCAGTGTCGCAGATCGACTTGGGTGGGCTGCGGGTGCCGTTCGCTGCGACTGTCGTCAGTGGTCGCCACCTGTCGCCGCTGAGCGGCCTCGGACGGCCCAGGGACGGCCCGGCCGCCCCAGAGCCCGTCGAGCGGCCGAGCACCCGGCACACGCAGACGAGTCTCGTGGAGGCCCCCAGTTCCTCGAACGCCTCGTGCAGTCCCAGGTACTCCTCCGTCGCCAGGCCGGCGTCGACCTCGAACAGCCCGTCCGGAGTCTGCGGCCCGTGGGCCCGGAAAAGCCGCCGCCGGGTGGGGGATGCGTTGGCGGGCAACCGCGCACGATCCAGGGGCCGCGGCTTGTCCGCGTACCGGAAAGGGAAGAGCGCGTGCTCGTTGATCACGGCGTACTCGTATCCCCGTACGTCCCGCACGGACTCCCCCAGCTCCCGTGCCGCGTCCGCCAGCCCCTCACGCACCGCTCCGGCGAGGGCGACACCGTAGGGACTCCGCTTCTTCAGCCCCGCCGCCATGTGCGCCGCGTGAGCCTTGGCATGCGCCTTGGCCAGTTGCACTGGAACCGCGGCGGCGAGCGCGCCGGCATGCCGCCCGAACCGCTCGACCGCCCAGTCCGACGGTGCTGCCGGATCGCCCCCCGGCATGGACATGCAGCGCCCCCTTCGCCCGATCACCCGCCTTTCAACTGTGTGACACGTACACGAAGGGCACACAAGGGAGCGATCCGGCCATGACGCGAGCCGGGAGTTCTGTCACCGCTGACTGGTATCAATGGGCCGCATGGATCTTGAACAGGCGAACCCTGATGACCTCGCGGCGCTTCGTGCGGCTTTCGCTGTCGACGATGGCGCTCGGTCCGCGCTGGGCTGGGAAGCGGTGCGCGCGTTCGAAGCGGAGCACGGCATGGTTCTGCCGGAGCCGTACCGCACCTTCGTCGCCGAGATCACCGACGGTTCGCCCTCCGGGCCGCCGGACTACGGGTTGCTGGGCCTGGCCGAGCTGCCCGATGACTGGGGGGACGACCGGCCCGTACGTGACCTGAGCCGGCCCTTCCCCCTCACCTCGCAGTGGCTGTGGGAAGAGGACGACTCGGAGCCGTCCGAGGAGACCGACCTGGTCATGGGCCGGGTCTTCGATCACGGGTCGATCGTCCTCGGATCGGACGGGTGCGGCATGTACTGGCACCTCGTCGTCACCGGCGCGCATCGTGGACACGTCTGGTTGATCACCGGGGAAGGCGCCACCCCGTTCGGAGCCGAGTTCGGATTCACCACGGCTGAGCCGGGATTCGCCGGGTGGGTCAAGCACTGGGCCGCCAACAAGCCCTGGTTCGACGCCGAGTGACGTGGCCGGCCTCCCGACGCCGATCGCCGAGCGCGGCACGTTCACGGACCCGTTGCCGCTCCGACGGCACGGTGAGGTGACCGTTCTAGTCGCCGTCGGTGTCCCCGCTGCCGCCCCGGCGCCGGCCGCTCTTCTGGGCGGTGCTCAGCAGTTCGCCCGCGCCGCGGGTGAGCGCCGCGACGACGCGGACCCAGCGCGGGCCGCCGCGCTCCGCCCAGACCACGCACACGCAGCCGCCGATGGCGAGGGCCAGGACGCCGAGCAGTGGATAGATCATGTTCCCCCCTGTGTTCCCGCGTACCTTGCCATGGAACGTGTCACCACGTCACGGGCAGGGTCCTCGGCCCGCGGATCAGGCCCTGCCGTTGGAACTCGACCTCCTCGGGTGGCACGGCCAGCCGGATGCCGGGGAAGCGGGTCAGGACGGCGTCGATCATGACCTCGGCCTCCATGCGGGCCATGACGGCGGCCAGGCAGTGGTGCGGGCCGTACCCGAAGGCCACGTGGGCGAGGTTGACGCGGTCGAAGTCCAGGGTGTCCGGGTCGGGGAAGACCGCGGGGTCGCGGTTGGCGGCGAGGTAGGCGTTGTAGACGACGTCACCGGCCCGGATCAGCCGGCCGCCGACCCGCACGTCCTCCGTGGCGACGCGTGGGATGCCGACGCCGTTGCGGTGCGGGACGTAGCGGAAGAGTTCCTCCACGGCCCGCGGCAGAAGCTCGGGCTCGCGGCGCAGCCGGTCCAGGTGTCCGGGGTGGGTGAGCAGCGCGTACATCATCGAACCGCTGTTGTTGCGGACCGCGTGGCCGCCGCTGACCTGGACGGCGATGGCGAGGGAGACCGCCTCGTCGTCGGTGATCTCCCCGGCCGCGGCGGCGCGCGCCAGCACGCCGGCCAGATCGTCGCGGGGTTCCTCCCGGCGTCTTTCGAGCAGTTCGGTGATCCGGGCCCGGGTGGTCCGGGCCGCTTCCCTGGCCCGCTCCTCCGACTCGGCGCCCGCGGACAGCAGGGCTTCGCCCGTCGTGGCCCAGCGGTGCCAGTCCTTCTCCTCCACACCGAGGAAGTCGCGGAGCACGGCGATCGGAAAGGGTCCGTGCAGGTGTTCCATGAGGTCGGCCGGGGCGCCGGCGCGTGCCATCCCGTCGAGCAGGTCGGCTGCCCTGCGTTCCGCGAGCGGCCGCAGCCGCCGCATGCTCCGCCCGGTGAACGCGCGGGCGACGACCCGGCGCAAGCGGGTGTGCCGGGGCGGGTCGATGTACTGCAGGCCCGCCGTCTGCGAGGCCACCGGCGCCGGGCGCATGGTGGTGACGGCGCGGCCGACGACCCGTTCCCGGGAGAACCGCGGGTCGGAGGTGACGAACCGGACGTCCTCGTACCGCGTGACCAGCCACGCGCACCCCTCGCCGTACGGCAGCTTGATCCGGGTGACCGGCTCCTCGCGCGACAGCACGTCCAGGAACGGGTCGGGGACGAGTCCGGGCAGATCCTCGACGGGCCAGAACCGGACGGGCGGGGATGGCGGGGCGGCGGCGGGGCCGGGACCGGGGTCGGCGGAGGTGGGGGCCGGGTCGATGGGGGCCTGATCGGCGGAGGCGGGGCCGGCGGTGGCGGGCGTCGGGTCGAGGGGCATCGGCTCACTCCCTGCTGCGTCGCCGGGCGGCGGTGGAACGGCCGTCCTCTGAGGAAGTCTGCCGCGCGCCGACACCGGCCGCCGATTCGTGCTGCGGCATCCGGGTGCCGGGGGTGCCCGAGTACGACACCACCCGCCGTACGACACCGGCCTCCGTACGACACCGGCCTCCGTACGACACCGGCCTCCGTACGACACCAGGGGTACGACGACGGCCCCCGCCCTGTTTCAGGACGGAGGCCGAAGAGCCGTACCGGTCACGCGGAGCCGACGAAGATCACCATCAGCAGCCACACCACCGGAGCCGTGGGCAGCAGCGAGTCGAGCCGGTCCATGATGCCGCCGTGCCCGGGAAGCAAGGTGCCCATGTCCTTGATGCCCAGGTCCCGCTTGATCATGGATTCGCCGAGGTCGCCCAGCGTGGCGCTGGCCGCGACCGCGAGGCCCAGCAGCAGACCCTGCCACCAGCGGCCGTCGTCGATCAGGAACTGCATGCACAGCGCGCCGGCGGCCATCGCGAACAGCACCGCGCCCACCAGCCCCTCGCGGGTCTTGCCGGGGCTGATGCGCGGCGCGAGCTTGTGCTTGCCGAAGCGCCAGCCGACCGCGTAGGCGCCGGTGTCGCTGACGACCGTCAGGATCAGGAAGGTGAGCACCCGCCAGGAACCGTCGTCGGCGGTGAGCATCAGCGCGACGAAGGTGGCCAGGAAGGGCACGTAGAACGCGGCGAAGAGGCCGGCCGTGACGTCCCTGAGGTAGTTCTCCGGTGGCTCCGTCATCCGCCAGACCAGCGCGGCCAGCGCCGTCAGCGCCATGGCGATCCACGCGCCCTCGGCACCGCGCACGTAGCCGGCGACGACCATCGCCGCGCCGCCGACCGCGAGCGGCACCAGCGGCGCCTTGATGCCCTTGCGCTCCTGGAGCCTGCTGGTCAGCTCCCACAGACCGACGACGACGGCGACCGCGATCACGCCGACGAACACGGCCTTGACGATGAACAGGGACGCGACGATCACCACACCGAGCCCGACGCCGACGCCTATGGCCGCGCCGAGGTCACGGCCCGCGCTCTTCTTCTGCGGCGCTGGCGCCGGCTGCGGGACGTCGGGCATGGGCTCCGGGTTCTGGGTCTCGGCCGGGAGTTCCCGGGCCTGGAACGTCTCGTCTCGGAACAAGGGGCCGCTCAGCCGAGCGGCCCCCCGGTCGTCGTCCTGGTCTCCTCCGCCATACGCGGGGGCGTCCGGCACGATGGGCATGGGGCGAGTCTGCTGCGCCTCAGGCGCATCGTACGCGGGACCCGCCGGGCCGGCCCCCGGGACAGGCTGGGCGGGCCCGCCCCCGGTGGGCCCCCAGTACCCGGCCTGGCCCGCCGATGGCGGCGCCCCCCAGGAAGAGTCGCTCATCAGACTTCGAGCAGCTCCGCTTCCTTGTGCTTGAGGAGCTCGTCCACCTGGGCGACGTACTTCGCCGTGGTGTCGTCGAGCTCCTTCTCCGCACGACGGCCCTCGTCCTCGCCGACCTCGCCGTCCTTGATCAGCTTGTCGATGGCGTCCTTGGCCTTGCGGCGCACCGAGCGGATGGACACCTTCGCGTCCTCGCCCTTGCCCTTGGCGACCTTGATGTACTCGCGGCGGCGCTCCTCGGTCAGCTCGGGGAACACCACCCGGATGATGTTGCCGTCGTTGCTGGGGTTGACGCCCAGGTCGGAGTCGCGGATGGCCTGCTCGATGTTGCGCAGCGCGCTCTTGTCGAACGGGGTCACGACCGCCATGCGCGGCTCCGGCACGGAGAACGAGGCCAGCTGGTTGATCGGCGTCGGGGCACCGTAGTAGTCGGCCACGATCTTGTTGAACATCGCCGGGTGCGCACGGCCGGTGCGGATCGCGGCGAAGTCCTCCTTGGCGACCACGACGGCCTTCTCCATCTTCTCCTCGGCTTCGAGGAGGGTCTCTTCGATCACCACTTGCTCCTGCGTGTCTTGAGTAAGGCCCGGCTGCGGTTCCTGAAGTCGGTCGGCGGCCGGCTGCGTCGCGTCTTCTTCCTGCACGGTTCCCGACCGGCAGGACATTGTCCATCCCCCGGCCAGGGTCCGGCCCCCTCACAGGGCCGTACGTCACCGGCCGGGTTGATCCCGGGTCAGTCCCGGCTGTCCTGGTCACCCACCAGCGTGCCGATCTTCTCACCCTTGACGGCGCGGGCGATATTGCCCTCCGCGAGAAGCTCGAAGACGAGGATCGGGAGCTTGTTGTCGCGGCACAGCGTGATGGCGGTGGCGTCGGCGACCTTGAGGTCGCGGGTGATGACCTCGCCGTAGCCGAGGGCGTCGAACTTGACGGCGTCGGGGTTGGTCTTGGGGTCGGAGTCGTACACCCCGTCCACGCCGTTCTTGCCCATGAGCAGCGCCTCGGCGTCGATCTCCAGGGCGCGCTGGGCGGCGGTGGTGTCGGTGGAGAAGTACGGCATGCCCATACCGGCGCCGAAGATGACCACGCGTCCCTTCTCCAGGTGGCGCACGGCGCGCAGCGGGATGTACGGCTCGGCGACCTGGCCCATGGTGATGGCGGTCTGCACGCGGGACTGGATGCCCTCCTTCTCCAGGAAGTCCTGGAGGGCGAGGCAGTTCATCACGGTGCCGAGCATGCCCATGTAGTCGGAGCGGGCGCGGTCCATGCCGCGCTGCTGGAGTTCGGCGCCGCGGAAGAAGTTGCCGCCGCCGATGACGACCGCGATCTGGGCGCCGTCGCGCACGACGGCCGCGATCTCGCGGGCGATCTTGTGCACCACGTCCGGGTCGACGCCCAGGCCCCCGCCACCGGAGAAGGCCTCTCCGGACAGCTTCAGCAGAAACCGGCCGCGTACTTTGCCGTCGTCGCTCTTCTGGGCCTTGGTGGTCATGGGGATCCCAACTCTTTCACGTGTTGCACATACGAAGAAGGCCATTGCCGATGGGGTTGCTTTTCGCTCCCATGCGCGGCAATGGCCTCCTCGTCAGATCTGCTGCCGTCCGCCGCACGCCGGGGTGTGGCGGTGTACGCGGACGACTGCGGTCGACCTTATCGGGATTTCCTCGTGGATTTCTCCGGGGTCGCGCGTCGATCGCGGTACGGACTCAGATGCCGACCTTGATGCGCGAGAAGCGCTTCAGGGTGACACCGGCCTCGTCCAGCACCTTCTGGACCGACTTCTTGTTGTCGAGCGCGTACGGCTGGCCGAGCAGCGTGGCGTCCTTGAAGAAGCCGTTGAGACGACCCTCGACGATCTTGCCGATCGCGGCCTCGGGCTTGCCCTCGGCGCGGGTGGTCTCCTCGGCGATGCGGCGCTCGGACTCGACGACCTCGGCCGGCACGTCCTCCTTGGAGAGGTACTTCGGCGCGAAGGCGGCGATGTGCTGGGCGACGCCCTTGGCGACCTCGGCGTTCGGCTTGTCGAGCTCGACCAGGACACCGATCTGCGGGGGCAGGTCGGGCATGGTGCGGTGCATGTAGGCGGTGACGTAGCCGTCGGAGAACTGCGCGAAGCGGTCCAGGACGATCTTCTCGCCGAGGTTGGCGTTGGCCTCGTCCACGAACGCCTGGACGGTCTTGCCGGGCTCGATCTCGGAGGCCAGCAGGGCCTGGATGTCGGCCGGGTTCGTCTTGGCGACGTGCTCGGCGATGGCGTTGGCCACGGCCTGGAACTTCTCGCCCTTGGCGACGAAGTCCGTCTCGCACTTCAGCTCGACCAGGACACCGGAGGAGTTGTCGTCGGCGATGATGGAGACCACGGCGCCGTTCTCGGCGGAGCGGCCCTCGCGCTTGGCGACGCCCTTCTGGCCCTTGATGCGCAGCGCCTCGACGGCCTTCTCGACGTTGCCCTCGGCCTCGTCCAGCGCCTTCTTGCAGTCCATCATGCCGGCGCCGGTCAGCTCACGGAGCTTCTTGACGTCGGCGGCGGTGTAGTTCGCCATGAGTCTGTGAGTCTTTCTCGAAGTCTGGAAGATCTTCAGATCCGCACGGTCCGCGGTCCGGGTCCCAGGGGAACGCGGGCCGCGTACGTCGTGCCGACCTACGGGTGAACAGCGGGGGCGGAGTCATGTCCCGCCCCCGCCGTCGAACGCTGACGGATCGGCGTCAGGCCTGCTCGGCCTCGGCGGCCGGCGCCTCGGCGGCCGGAGCCTCGGCAGCGGCCTCGGCCGGCTTCTCGGCCTCGGCGGCCGGAGCCTCGTCCTTCTTCTCACCCTCGAGCAGGTCGCGCTCCCACTCGGCGAGCGGCTCGCCCGCGGCCTTCTCGCCCTTGTCGCCGGTGGCGACGCCGGAGCGGGCGATGAGGCCCTCGGCGACGGCGTCGGCGATCACGCGGGTGAGCAGGGTGACGGAGCGGATCGCGTCGTCGTTGCCCGGGATCTTGTAGTCGACCTCGTCGGGGTCGCAGTTGGTGTCGAGGATCGCGACGACCGGAATGTTCAGCTTCCGGGCCTCACCAACGGCGATGTGCTCCTTCTTGGTGTCCACGATCCAGACGGCGCTCGGCACCTTCTGCATCTCGCGGATACCACCGAGGGTCTTCTCCAGCTTGGCCTTCTCGCGGGAGAGGACCAGCAGCTCCTTCTTGGTCAGACCGGAGGACGCCACGTCCTCGAAGTCGATCTGCTCCAGCTCCTTCAGGCGCTGCAGACGCTTGTAGACGGTCGAGAAGTTGGTGAGCATGCCGCCCAGCCAGCGCTGGTTGACGTAGGGCATGCCGACGCGGGTGGCCTGCTCGGCGATGGCCTCCTGCGCCTGCTTCTTCGTGCCGACGAACATGACCGTGCCGCCGTGGGCGACGGTCTCCTTGACGAACTCGTAGGCGCGGTCGATGTACGACAGCGACTGGAGCAGGTCGATGATGTAGATGCCGTTGCGCTCGGTGAAGATGAAGCGCTTCATCTTCGGGTTCCAGCGACGGGTCTGGTGACCGAAGTGGACGCCGCTCTCCAGCAGCTCCCGCATCGTGACGACGGCCATGGCCGTTTCTCCTTGGTGTTCTCGGTTGTGCCGCGTCCGCCGGACGGCGGCCGCGCCTGACGCCCGCGATGCGCCGTGCCGCGAGGGACCGAGGGGCGCTTGGTAGGAACCGTTGCCGGCTGCCGTACCGGGGCGTGCGAAGTCGACCCGGTGACCCGGATCGCCAGAAGAAGTGTACGGGACCGGCGAGGTACCGGGTGACGCCGCTGTCCACAACCGGCGAGTGGTCCACAGGGCCGGACCGTGACCGGCGGGTGTGCGGGACGGTGTCGGCATGCGACGAACGATGCGATGCGCGCTGCCGCCGGCCCTGGCGGCGGTCCTGCTCACGCCTCTGGCCTGGGCGGACACGCCTCCCGTGGTGCCGCCGCCCCCCGCGACGGCTCCCGTGCCGCCCGTGGCCCGCGCCTGGCCGGTCGGTGTCCGCCCGCCGGTCCTGCGTGGCTGGGAGCCACCGCCGACGGTGTACGGCCCCGGGCACCGGGGAGTCGACCTGGGAGCTCCGGCCGGGGCGCCCGTACGGGCGGTCGCACCGGGCCGCGTGTTGTTCGCGGGGCGGGTGGCGGGCAGGGGCGTGGTCTCGGTGGAGCTGCGGGGGACGGATCTGCGGACGACGTACGAGCCGGTGCGGGCTTCGGTCCGGAAAGGGGAGGAGGTGGAGGCGGGGGCGGTGGTCGGGGTGGTGGAGCCGACGGGGTCCCACTGCGGGACGCGGACGTGTGTGCACTGGGGTCTGCTGCGAGGGGACGCGTACGTGAACCCGCTGTCGCTGCTGCCGCCGTGGCTGCTGGGCGGGGGGCCGTCGAGGTTGCTGCCGGTTGGGTCGTAGGCGGGGTGTTGCTGCGCGGTTGTGCCGTAGACGGGTTGCGTCTTAGGCGGGGGTCGGCTGTGCCGAAGGGCCACCGGAGGTCGCACGTCCGTCGCGGGCCCGTCGTGGTCGCTCGCGCAGTTCCCCGCGCCCCTCAGGAGCGCCCCGCCGCCGACCGGTGCCGGGGAGGCTCAGCCCCTGGAGACCACCGGAGGTCGCACGCCGGCCGCGGGCCCGTCGTGGTCGCTCGCGCAGTTCCCCGCGCCCCTCAGGGGCGCTCCGGGGCCCGGCCTGTGCCGGCCAGGTCAGCCCTTCACTCCGCCCAGGGCCATCGCCACAGCCGCCTCCGTCACGACCGCGGGGTCCTCGGCCGCGCCCAGCTCGATGCGCCGGACCGCCGCGTCCACGACCCCTTGCAGCAACATCGCCGCCAGCCGGGGCTGCTCGTGCCCCAGTTCCTCCAGCGCCTCGACGATCATCGCGACCAGCCCTCCGTGGGCCGCCCGGATCTTCTCCCGGGCCCCGGCATCCAGCTCGCTCGCGGAGATGGCGACGACCGCCCGGTGCCGCCGGTCCCCCACCAGTGCCAGCTGCTGCCGCACGTACGCCTCGACCTTGCCCTCTGCCGTCCCGGCCCGCTCCATCGCCGCCGCGACCTCCGCCGCCCACACCGGGAAGTCGACCTCGCACAGCTCCTCGACCACGGCGGCCCGGGACCGGAAGTACTCGTAGACGGACGACCGCGCCAGGCCCGTCCGCTCGGCCAGCGCGGGAAAGGTCAGCGCCTCCGTCCCGCCCTCGGACAGCAGGGACCGAGCCGCGTCCAGCAGGGCGGCTCGCTGCATCGACCGGTGTTCGGCCACGGAGGCCGCTCGAATCCTTGGCACGTCGACCACTTTACGGATGCGCCATCCCCGAAGGGAGGAGTCAGCGCCCGAAGCTCGCCAGCTTGGCCCGCAGCTGGAGCACCGACTTGGTGTGGATCTGGCTGACCCGGCTCTCGGTGACCCCGAGCACGTTGCCGATCTCGGCGAGGGTGAGCCCCTCGTAGTAGTACAGGGTGACGACGGTCTTCTCCCGCTCGGGCAGCGTGTTGATCGCCCGCGCCAGGAACCGCCGCAGCTCCCGGTCCTCGGCCACCTCCACCGGATTGTCGGCGGCGGTGTCCTCCAGCGTGTCCATCAGGCTCAGCCGGTCCCCGCCCTCGCCGCCGACGTGCAGCAGCTCCTCCAGGGCGACGACGTTCGCCAGCGACAACTGGCTGAACACGGCGTGCAGTTCGTCGACCTCCATGCCCAGCTCGGCGGCGACCTCACCTTCCGTCGGCGTCCGCCGCAGCCGCGCCTCCAGGGTGGCGTAGGCGCGCTCGACGTTCCGCGCCTTCTGCCGGACCGAGCGGGGGATCCAGTCCAGCGCCCGCAGCTCGTCGATCATCGCGCCGCGGATCCGGGTGATCGCGTACGTCTCGAACTTGATCTCCCGGTCGATGTCGAACTTCTCGATCGCGTCGATCAGCCCGAACACGCCCGAGGAGACGAAGTCGGCCTGCTCCACATTGGGCGGCAGCCCGACGCTGACCCGGCCGGCCACGTACTTGACCAGCGGCGAGTAGTGCAGGATCAGCTGCTCCCGCAGCCGGTCGTCCCCCGTCGCCTTGTACGACCGCCACAGCTCGTCGAGTGTCGAGGGAGCGGGCGGTCGCACGCTGCCACCGTCGCGGGCGGCTGGGGGGATCGCCGCCCGGTCGGACCCGGAGGTGTGCTGGGGCATTCGTCGCCTTGTGCCGTTCTGCCGTGAAGTGCCGTGAAGTGCCGTGGAGTGGGTGGAGGTGGGGTTCCTGGGATGAAGTGGGGCTGCCTGGGTGAGGTGACTGTCTGCTGTGGGGTTGGCGCGATCTGCGCCACCGCCTTCGTGAGCGTAGCGTGACTGAGGAGTCGCGGTGTGCGAACAGGGCTGCGCCACTCGTGCGCGGGGCGCTCGCGTCGGCCGGGTGACCCCGTCCCGGGACTCGCTCTGTGTGACCGGCCTGAGGCGCCAACTCCGGGAAACACCAAGGACGTCGGGGGTTCCCCCGGACGGCCGAACAGGGTCGGTCAACACGGACGGTGACCGTTCCGGACCGAGATCATCGCCTGGCGTGTCAACTTCCAGCCGTCGCCGTGTCGTTCGACGTAACCAAGTGCTCGGAGTTCGTACAGTCTCGCGATGGCTTCCTCCGGCGTGGTGCGCGCGCCGAGCGCGATCTCCTCGGCGGGGGCCGCGCGATTGCCCGGGAGGGCGGCGAGCACGGTCCGGGTGGCGGATTGCAGCAGGTCACGCGGGAGGACGGGGCCTCTGCGGGCCGGCGCCAGCTCACCCATGTCGCCCACCAGTTCGACGACCTCCGTGGCATCGGTGACCAGGGTGGCCTCTCCGCGCAGCAGTTCGTGCACACCGGCGGACAGGGCGCTGGTGACCGGGCCGGGGACGCCCATGGTGAACCGTCCGAGGCGCTGCGCGGCCCGCGCGGTGGCCAGCGAGCCGCTGCGGCAGGCCGCCTCCACGACGACGGTGCCCCTGGTCAGCGCGGCGATGACGCGGTTGCGGAGGATGAACCGGCTGGGTGTCGGATGGTCGCCCGGCGGCAGCTCCCCCACCACCAGTCCCCGTTCCGCGATGCGGGCGATCAACGCGGCGTGACCGCGCGGGTAGGGCTGGTCGACGCCGCACGCCAGGACGGCGATGGTGGCGCCGTGGGCGGCGAGGACGCCACGGTGGGCGGCGCCGTCGATGCCGTACGCCCCACCCGAGACCACGACCCAGCCGCGCTCGGCGAGGCCGGAGGCGAGGGTGGCCGCCGCGTGGGCGCCGTACTCGGTGCAGGCGCGGGCGCCGACCACGGCCACGGACCGGAGCGCCCACATCCGCAGGTCGGGCCGGCCCCGCACCCACAGGCCGAGGGGCCGCGCGTCCCCGAGGTCGTCCAGCTGCCGGGGCCACTCGGCGTCCCCCGGACGGACGAACCGCGCCCCGACGGCCCGGGCCGCCTCCAGATCCCGCTCCGGCTCGGCCCGCCGGGCCCGCGCGACGAGCCCCGCCCACCGGGCAGCGCTCACCCCCGGCAACGCGTCCCGGCCGCAGCGCAGCCGCCGCACCACCTCGCCCACGCCGAGCTCGCGCACCCACCGCCCGGCGGCCTCGTCCCCCGCCTCGACGACCCGCCCGAGGAACACCCGACCGAGCAGTTCGTCGCCGGGGTCGCGCTCTCCCGTCATGTCAGCGCTCCGATGGCCATCGGTACCCCGCGCGGGACGCCGGTGCGCAGTTGCAGGGCCAGGGCGACGTCGGTGGCGTCCGGGCGGTCGTGTCCGACGAGGTCGGCGACCGTCCAGGCGACGCGCAGGACACGGTCGATCCCGCGGGCGGTGAGCACGCCCCGTTCGAGGTTGCGTTCGGCATCGTCCATGGCTCCGGCGGCGGCGTGGTACCGGCTGCGCAGTTCGCGGCCGGGGACTTCGCTGTTGGTGCGCCAGGGGGTGCCGGCCAGGCGGGCCGCCGCCCGCTCCCGGGCCTGCCGTACCCGGTCGGCCACGGTGGCCGTGGACTCTCCGCGGGCGCCGGGCTCGGTGAGCTGGGCCCGGGTGACCGGGTCGACCTCGACGCGCAGATCGACCCGGTCCAGCAGCGGGCCGGACAGCCGGGACTGGTAGCGGCGGATCGCCGACGGCGGGCACTCGCACAGGGAGTCGCGCAGTGAGAAGCGCCCGCAGGGACAGGGGTTGGCCGCCAGGACCATCAGGAAACGCGCCGGGAAGCGGACCACACCGGCGCTTCGCGCGATGACGACGTGCCCCGACTCCAGTGGCTGCCGCAGGGCGTCCAGGGTCTGGCTGTGGAACTCGGGGGCCTCGTCGAGGAACAGTACGCCGCGATGGGCGAGGGACACCGCGCCGGGCCGGGCGATGCCCGGGCCGCCGCCGACGAGTGACTGCATCGTCGCCGAGTGGTGCGGGGCGCAGTAGGGGGCGGCGTCGATGAGCGGCTTGCCCGGGGGCAGCAGCCCGGCGACCGAGTGCACGGCTGTGACCTCCAGCGACTCCGCGCGGGTGAGCCGGGGAAGCACGGCGGGCAGGCGCTCGGCGAGCATGGTCTTGCCCGCGCCGGGCGGTCCCTCCAGGAACAGGTGGTGTCCGCCGGCCGCGGCCACCTCCACGGCCGTGCGGGCGGAGGTCTGCCCGACGACGTCGGCCAGGTCGTGATCCTGGTCGTGGTGCGCGGCCCCGAGGCTGTGCATGCCGGTGGCGGCGCCTGTCCCCGGAACCCGCAGTCCCGCCAGGAGGGGATCGGGCCGCCCCTGCTCGTCCGGTGCCTCGTGGGGGACGGGCTCCTCGGTCAGCACCGCGATGAGCTGCCGCAGGCTGCGGACGCCCAGCACGGACACTCCGGGGACCAGCGAGGCCTCGGCGGCGGCGCACTCGGGCACGACCACCTGCTCGTACCCGGCGTCGGCCGCCGCGAGGACGGCCGGCAGGATGCCCCGGACCGGGCGGACCCGGCCGTCCAGCCCCAGCTCCCCGATCATGACGATGTCGGCCAGGACCCGGGGGTCGATCCGCTCGGCGGCACCGAGCACCGCGCAGGCGACGGCCAGGTCGAACCCGGAGCCGGCCTTGGGGACGGAGGCCGGGCTGAGTCCGACGGTGAGCTTCTTCTGCGGCCATTCGCCGCCCGAGTTCACCACCGCCGCCCGCACCCGGTCGCGGCTCTCCGTCAGGCTCTTGTCCGGGAGGCCGACCAGGGTGAAGGCCGCGACTCCCGGTTCGAGGTCGGCCTGGACCTCGACGACCACGCCTTCGACGCCGACCAGGGCGACCGAGCACGTACGGGCGAACGCCATTTCAGGCCACCCCCCGCACGTGCTCGACGGCCGGGGCGCCCCGGCGGGGCAGCAGGACGCCGACGAGGTCGATGCGGACGCCGCCCGGCGGGGCTCCTCCGTGGGCCTGGATCCAGTGCTCGGCGAGGGTGCGGAGCCGGGCCGCCTTCTCGGGTGTCACCGCGGCCATCGGGTGTTCGTAGCCGCCGTCCCTGCGGGTCTTCACCTCGCAGACGACCAGGGCGTCGCCGTCCCTGGCGACGATGTCGATCTCACCGGACCTGCCGGAGCGCCAGTTGCGCTCCAGGATGGTCATTCCGTCTTCGGCCAGCCGCCGTGCGGCCAGGTCCTCGCCGTACCTGCCGAGTCCGTTGCGTGCCTTGCTCATGTCGGCACCACCTCCGGCGCCAACGGTCACGCATCCGGCGGAGCGGTGTTGATCTTGGTGTGCTACTCGGCGGTTGTGGAAAACTCCGTCACTCGTCCGTGCCGTCCATGCGGCCGGCACCCGGCCGGCGCCCGCTCATCCGCCCGGCCGGCACCGGCGCCCGGCCGGCACCCGGCCGGCGCCGGCTCATCCGCCCGGCAGCTCCAGATCGCTCTTGTTCAGCTCCTCGATGTTCACGTCCTTGAACGTCAGCACGCGGACCTGCTTCACGAAACGAGCCGGCCGGTACATGTCCCAGACCCAGGCATCGGCCATGGTGACCTCGAAGAACACTTCGCCCTGTACCGAGTGCACCTGCATCTCGTAGTCGTTGGTGAGGTAGAACCGCCGCTCGGTCTCGATCACGTATTTGAACAGACCGACGACATCTCGGTACTCCCGGTAGAGCTTCAGCTCCATCTCGGTCTCGTACTTCTCGAGGTCCTCGGCGCTCATGGCATGTTCCCCTTCAGCCGTGCGATCCCCCCATTGTGCGCCAGTCCCGGGAACCCTCAGACGATTTCCGTGTCGAGGGTCACGGGCCGGGCGGGGGGACCGTCGACGAGCAGCGTGCGCAGCAGCTCGGCGAGTCTGGTCGGATACACCGTCTCATGCGCCAGGGTCAGTTCCTGACAGGTCCACCAGCGCGCTCCGGCGACGCTGCGCCGTTCCAGCTCCGTCAGCCCCGTCGCCGCGGTCGCCGTCTGGGTCGTACGGGCCAGGTAGTACCACTCGTCCTGGTCCCAGCGGCGGCCCGCGAACGGGAACGAGCACCGGCGCCGCCAGAGCACGGGGCCGAGTTCGACGTCGGTGATCCCGGTCTCCTCGGCGAGTTCCCGCAGCGCGGCCTCCTCGCGCGTCTCGGCGCCCTCCAGGCCACCGCCGGGCGTGAACCACCAGTCGTCGGCCGGGTCGTCCGGTTCGTGGCCGTGCAGGAGCAGGATGCGGTCCTGCGGGTCGAGGAGCACGACCCGGGCCACCTTCCGCGGGCCGGTGGCGCCTTCGTCCTCGTACGACTCCCCCGCCGGCCGCGTGGTCTCAGCGGACACCGGCCGTCCCCGGGTGGGCCGTGCGGGCGCGGGAGCGGCTGACGCGGCCCGCGATCGGGCCGTAGGCGCCGCCCCCGAGGACCAGGACGGCGCCCGCCACGATCAGCAGCTCGATCGTGCGCAGCGGGCCGGGCTCGGAGAGGGCGCCGAGCGTCTCGAAGCCCGTGGGGCGCTGGAGCGTGCCCTTCCAGGGCCAGACGACGGCCTCCACGCGCGCGGACACGGCGTCACGGGACACGGTGCCCCGGGCGGTGTCGGTGAGGTGGGCGGTGGAGTCCAGGGAGCCCTGGCGTTCGTCGCCGAGGAGGAACAGCCGGCCCCGTGGGACGGTCACCGTGGCGAAGTTCTTGATCTCGGCGAGGCTGCCCTCGGGCAGGTACGGCTCGTCGATCTGCTTGCCGTTCACGGTCAGCTTGCCGTTCGTGCAGCAGGAGACGGTGTCCCCGCCCACGGCGACCACGCGCTTGACCACCTTGGCGTTGCTGACCCAGGTCTTGTCCTCGAAGACGACCACGTCACCGCGCCGCACCTCGTCGCCGTCGACGCGCTGGGCCAGCACCCGGTCTCCGGCGTCGATGGTGGGGGTCATCGAGCTGGTGGGCACGGTGTACGGCCGGTAGACCACTGCTCCCCAGGCGAAGCCGCCGAGGAACAGCACCAGGCCCAGCGCCACGGCCAGTCCGGACAGCCGCTGCCCGAGCCGGCTGCCGCCGCCGGCCTGTGCCATGCCGGTGCCGCCGCCCTGCGGGGCCGTACGCGTCATGCTCTCGCCACCCATGGACCCGCACCCTACCCGGCGGTACCGAACAGGGGCAGCCCCTCTCGCCCGGCGGGAGCGGCTGCTTACCGCTTCTTGAACGACGCGACCCCGAAGCCGGCGTCCTAGGACTGCGCGTCCTAGGACTGCATGTTCTCGGACTGCGCGTACTCGGGCTCCGAGCGGTCCGCGCGCCTGCGCCGCCACACCACCACCGGCAGGACCGCCGCGACGGCGATGCCCTCGGGGGCCACCGTCAGGGACGCGGCGGCGGAGGACTGCCGGTCCAGGCCGGGCTGGTCGAAGGTGTCCGGGATCGGCAGGGTGCCCCAGCGGTTGATCGGCCAGGCCTTGACGATCGCGCGGCCGACGACCTTGTCGACGGGGACCATGCCGTGGTTCTTGTCGGACTGGTTGTACCGGGAGTCACGGGAGTTCTGGCGGTGGTCGCCCATCACCCAGATGAAGCCCTTGGGGACCTTCACCGTGAACTGGCCGCCCTGGTCGTCCACGCTGCACGGCGTGTTGCCCGGGTAGACGTACGGCTCGTTCAGCGCCTTGCCGTTGACCTTCAGCGGGCCGCTGCCCTTGCACTCGACCGTGTCGCCGCCGACCCCGATCACGCGCTTGATCAGGTCCTTCTCCTCCGCCGACGGCATCAGGCCGATCCAGCTGAGGACCTTCTGCACCGGGTTGGGCGTCGGCGTCGGCTCGCCCGCCAGCCAGTTGTCCGGGTCGTGGAAGACGACGACCTCGCCGCGCTCGGGCTTGGACCCGAACCACGGTGTGAGCTTGTCGACCAGCACCCGGTCGCCCTGCTGGAGGGTGTTCTGCATCGAGTCGGACGGGATCGAGAACGCCTGCACCAGGAACGTCTTGATCAGCAGCGCCAGGACCAGCGCGATGCCGATCAGGATCGGCAGCTCCTTCCAGAACGACCGCGGCTTCCTCGGCCGCACGGCCGACGCGCCCGCGCCGGGACCGTCGCCGCGCGGCTCCGGCTCGCCCTGCGGCGCGCCCTCGTCGCCCGCCGCCGGGTCACTCCCGGAGCTCATGGCGCTGCCCGGTACGGGAACGTCCGGTTCCACGGGGTGCCCGCGGTGCTCCTCGCCGTCGTGTCCCGACCGTGCGCCAACCGCCACATCCCCCACGCCAACTCCTCACTCTGTGCCGCCGCCTGCCCCACACACGGCGCAGGCCCACCACTCCCATAACGAGCGGGAGTTCCGCAGGGGTCGGGAGCTGGGTCATTCCGTTCGGATTCTCGGAAGCAACCCTATGCGACGCCTGGGGACCAGCGGTCGCACCCGGCGCCGAGTCGGTGACGCTTGCGAAGGTTTTAGGTTCTTCCAGGCGCGTCCAGTGACCGAGCGGCCAGCCGATGACCATGGCCCGGCCGACCACCGAGTCCACCGAGACGGTGCCGCCGTAGGCCGTGTTCTGGTGGGCACGGGAGTCCGCGGAGTTGCCCCGGTGGTCGCCCATCACCCACAGCCGGCCCTTGGGGACGGTGATGTCGAAGGGCATGGTGGAGGGCGCGTCCCCCGGGTAGAGGTAGTCGCCCTCCGTGAGCGGGACGCCGTTGACGGTGACACGCCCCTGGGCGTCGCAGCACTTGACGTGGTCGCCGCCGACGCCGATGACCCGTTTGATCAGGTCCTTCTCGTTGTCGGACGGCAGCAGGCCGATGAAGGTGAGGCCTTCTTTGAGCTGCTTGACGACGACGGGGTCGTGCTTCTTGGCGGTCTGCTCGTCCTGGAGCCAGCCGCCCGGGTCGTGGAACACGACGACGTCCCCGCGCTGCGGCTTCGAGCCGAACCACGGGGTGAACTTGTCGACCAGGACCCGGTCGCCGATCCGGATCGTCTGCTCCATGGACCCGGACGGGATCACGAACGCCTGCACGAGGAACGTCTTCAGGACGAGCGCGATGAGGACGGCGACACCGACCAGCAGGGGGATCTCCCGGACGGCCGAGCGTCTGCGCTTGCGCTTGACCTTGCGCTGGAGTTTCCGCCGCTCCGCGCGCGTGCGCCCGCCACCGGGCGCCGAGGTGCGGCGGGCTCCGGTGGGCAGCAGGTTGTCGGCGGGCGTGCTGGGCACTCCGCGTGGTTTGCCGCGGTTACCCATGGGCGCCCCCCGCGGGGGCGGCGGGCACGCGCGCGTAGGCGGGCGGCCGGGTCAGATGCGTCCAGTGGCGGTACGGCCATACGATCCAGTCGGCGCGGCCGATGACGTCCCGGACGGGGATCATGCCGCCGCCGGGCGAGCCGAGGTGGTCGCGGGAGTCGCTGGAGCGGCTGCGGTGGTCGCCGAGGACGAAGAGGCGGCCCGAGGGCACGACGACGTCGAAGGGCACGCTGGAGGCGCTGTCCCCGGGGTAGAGGAACGCCGTCTCGTCGACCGGTCGGCCGTTCACCTCGATCCTCCCCTTCGTGTCGCAGCACACCACATGGTCTCCCCCCACACCGGCCACGCGCTTGATGTAGTCGGCGTCCCCGAAATACCCGGTGCCGTCGAACACAATCACGTCGCCGCGGCGCGGCTGGGCACCGAAACGGTACGCCAACTTGTTTACGAGAACGCGGTCGCCGATCCTCAATCCCTGTTCCATGGATCCGCTGGGAATCTGGAACGGTTGCACCACGAAAGCGTTGAGGGCGAGCAAAAACGCCAGGCAGAGGAAGAGCGTGAGGGTGATCCTGCCGCCGGGCAGCCACGCTGCGACCCGCGACACCAACGCGAAACGCGACCGGCCCTCCGCCCCCGGAGTACCGGGGTGGGAGGAGCGGTCGCGTTCCGTCGGCTGTGCTTCGGTGTCCATCGGGGCCAGATGCTATCCGGCTCCGCTGTGACTCCGAGGAAGCGCTCAGCTCTCGCGCTTCTCCTTGATCTTCGCGGCCTTGCCGCGCAGGTCACGGAGGTAGTACAGCTTGGCGCGGCGCACGTCACCCTTGGTGACCAGCTCGATCTTCTCGACGATCGGGGTGTGCACCGGGAAGGTGCGCTCGACGCCGACGGAGAACGAGACCTTGCGGACCGTGAAGGTCTCGCGGACACCGGAGCCCTGGCGGCGGATCACAACGCCCTTGAACTGCTGCACACGGGAGCGGTTGCCCTCGATGACGCGCACGTGGACATTGACGGTGTCACCCGGGCGGAAGGCCGGGATGTCGCTGCGCAGCGACGCGGCGTCGACGGTGTCGAGCAGGTGAGACATTTCGTCTGCTTTCTTCGCTGATGCCACAGGTCATCAACGGGAACTAGGTGTACAGGAGTCTGCCGTGCGGGTCGGGGCGGGCGTCGTGTCCCCCTGTGGCAGGGGCGCACGCCGGACGGGCGCACAACAGCGGTCTATTGTTCCACGCCCTCGGCCCGGCGCCAAAATCGGCCGTACGGCTCCCCGTCCGGGTCCGGTTCCCAGCCCAGGATGGAGAGCATCTCGCGGTCCTTCTTGTCGAAGGCCTTGGGGTCGCAGCGCTCGATCAGGTCGGGGCGGTTCAGCGTCGTGCGCCGCAGGGCCTCGTCGCGGCGCCAGCGGGCGATCTTCCCGTGGTGGCCGCTGAGCAGCACTTCGGGGATGTCCCGGCCGCGCCAGACGGGCGGCTTGGTGTAGACGGGGCCTTCCAGGAGGCTGGCCATCGCGCCGGGGGCGAAGGAGTCGTCGCGGTGGGACTCCGCGTTGCCGAGGACGCCGGGCAGCAGCCGGGCGACGGCCTCGGTGATGACGAGGACGGCCGCCTCGCCGCCGGCGAGGACGTAGTCGCCGATGGAGACCTCGTGGACCGGCATCCGGGTCGCGTACTCGTCCATGACGCGCCGGTCGATGCCCTCGTAGCGGGCCGGGGTGAAGATCAGCCAGGGGCGCTCGGACAGTTCGACGGCCAGTTCCTGGGTGAAGGGGCGGCCGCTGGGCGTGGGCACGATCAGCGCGGGCTCCCGGGCGCCCGACTCGTAGCCGTCGGCGAGGACCGTGTCGAGGGCGTCTCCCCAGGGGTCGGTCTTCATGACCATGCCGGGGCCGCCGCCGTAGGGGGTGTCGTCCACCGTGTTGTGCCGGTCGTACGTCCACGCGCGCAGGTCGTGCACATGGACGTTCAGCTGCCCGCGCGCGCGTGCCTTGCCCACGAGGGAGACGTTCAGCGGTTCCAGGTACTCCGGGAAGATCGTGACGACGTCGAGCCTCATGCGCTGTCGTCCCCGGACTCGTCCCTGGCGGAGGCGATCTCTGCGCGGTCGTCGATCAGGCCGGGCGGGGGCGCGATGACCGCCTTCTGCTCGGCCAGGTCGATCTCGGTGACGATCTCCTCCACGAAGGGGATCAGCACCTCGCCGCCGTCGGGGCGTTCGACGATGAACAGGTCCTGCGTGGGCAGGTGCGAGATCTCGGTGATCCGGCCGACCTCCGTGCCGTCCTCGGTGACCACGTCGAGGTCGATGAGCTGATGGTCGTAGTACTCGTCCTCGCCCTCCGGCAGTTCCTCGGGGTCCACCTCGGCGATCAGCAGGGTGTTGCGCAGGGCCTCGGCGGCGTTGCGGTCGGTGACGCCCGCGAAGCGCAGGAGGAGGCGGCCGCTGTGGACGCGGCCCGTCTCGATGGTCAGCGGTCCCGCCGAGGCGGGATCCGTGGCGAGTACGGCGCCGGGCGCGAGCCTGAGTTCCGGCTCGTCGGTACGTACCTCGACGGTGACCTCGCCCTTGATGCCATGGGCACGGCCGATCCGTGCGACTACCAGCTGCACCTGTCCAAATCTCCTGTCGTACGACTGCGGGCCGGGGACGGCCCAGTGGCCCTCCCCGGCCCGAGCCGGTTGCGATGAAGCGTCAGCGGACGTGGTCCACGTCGACCAGGTCGACGCGGACACCGCGACCGCCGATGGCGCCCACGACGGTGCGCAGGGCGCGCGCGGTGCGGCCGTTGCGGCCGATCACCTTGCCGAGGTCGTCCGGGTGGACCCGGACCTCCAGCACGCGCCCGCGGCGCAGGTTGCGCGAGGCGACCTGCACATCGTCAGGGTTGTCGACGATGCCCTTCACGAGGTGCTCAAGCGCCTCTTCGAGCATGCTGCTCAGGCCTCGGTCGACTCAGAGGACTCAGCAGCCGCCTCGTCCTTCTTCTCGGCCTTCTTCTTCTGGGTGATCGCCTCACCCTTGCCCTCGTCGTCGCCGCCGAGCGCCTCGAAGGACGGACGCGCCGGCTTCGGCTCGGCGGTGAGCAGCGGCGCGGGAGCCGGCTCGCCCTTGAACTTCTGCCAGTCGCCGGTCTTCTTCAGGATGGCGAGCACGGGCTCGGTCGGCTGGGCGCCGACGCCGAGCCAGTACGCCACGCGCTCGGCGTCCACCTCGATGACCGACGGGTTGTAGGTCGGGTGGTACTTGCCGATCTCCTCGATGGCCCGGCCGTCACGGCGGGTACGGGAGTCGGCGACGACGATGCGGTAGTGAGGCGAACGGATCTTGCCCAGACGCTTCAGCTTGATCTTGACTGCCACGGGAGTGGGTTCTCCTGGATTTGACGTGGTTGGGCACGGCGAGTTGCCGCGTGGGGTTGCGGTACCCGAGTGCCCGATGGACGCGTCAGCCGGAGGAGAGAGGGGTCCTGTGCGGCTGTCGAGTACAGCTAGCCATTCTGCCACACGCCGCGGACCGCTCCCGCCGAGGGTGCGCGAGCCGCTCCCGGGCACGCCGCGGAGGCACCCGGCGTGGAGGTGAGGTCACGTCGGGTGCGCCGTCCGGTGCGGTGGGATCGCCGCCGGCCACGGCTGCCACGAGCAGCCGTGGCCGCTACGCCGCTCCCACGACCTCCGGGATCCTGAACGGCTTGCCGCAGCCGCCGCAGACGATGGGGGCCTGGGCGAGGACCGAGGGCACCACCCGGACGTTGCGGCCGCAGTCGCACACCGCCTTGACCCGGACGCCGCCGCCGGAGGAGCCGTGCCGGGCGGCCGGGCCGCGGAAGGTGCGGGAGGTGTCGGCCGAGGTCGCCGCGGTGTGGGCCTTCAGGGCGCGCTGCAGCCGCTCGATGGTCGGGCGGTAGCGCCGCTTCGCCTCGGCGTTGAGCGTGACCAGGGAGAAACCGCTGCTCGGGTGCGGCTCCTCGGGGTGGTCCAGGCCCAGCTCCTCGGCGATGGCGAGGAAACGACGGTTGTGGTAGCGGCCGGCCCGGGAGGTGTCGCGGACGCCGCGGGCGGCGGCGATGCCGTGGACTGCCTCGTGGAGCAGCCTCTCGAAGGAGAGTTCGTGACCGCACGCGGACGACGACTCCCCGATCAGGGATTCAGGTGCGGCAAGGTCCGGCAGCTCGGGGTGGTACCGCTGAATGTCGGCCCACGCCTGCGCCAGCTCTGCGGCGAGAACAGGTGGTGTCTGTGTCGTGCTCACGTAATGACAACGAGCGGGAGTGCCGCTGTGTTCCTATTCCGGGGCATCCCAAATAATTTGCACGTACCCGTCAGTTGCCGCTGATGCGTCCTGACGAGGGCGGGTGCGCTGATCTGCGGAGAAGCGTCACAGCTCCTACCAAGCCGGTGCGTAGTCCGCGCTACGCACGGCCGGTGAGCCCTGAGGCGACGAGGACCGGCTGCTGCGCAAGAGGTGTTTCGGCCGCTCTCGGCGCGCGCCCTCACCCCGGTCAGCGTCCACGGCCTCCGTGACGTTACCGCCTACCGCCGCGACCTGCGTCACCGGCCCGCCCTCACGGGAGCCGACACCGTACGGCCCTCCAGATTGCCGGGATGTGAAATCTCGCCACACCGGCGTCCTCACCCCAAGCCGGGCCCCACGACCCCTGGACGCCACCGCGAGCCGGGAGTTACCTGGCATACGTGGGAAGGGCGCGCGCACGGCACGGGGAGGCACACAACCGTGCGCAGCGGCGAACTGTCGGCGGATTGGGGCGCTTACCTATGACACCTACGCTCGTGCGGCAGCACACGTCTCACGCGGAGGCCGCACCCCGCGTGGACCTGAGCGCACGCGCGCGTGACTGGTCCGAGATCCAGGAGCGGATGCTCGTACCGCTCTACGAAGCCGTGTACGACCGACTCGAAGTGGGCCCCGCCACCCGGCTGCTGGGCCTGCGCTGCGGTTCCGGGCTCGCCCTGCTGATGGCGGCCTCCAGGGGCGCCGCGATCACCGGCGTCGACTCCGCCTCCCCCGAACGGCTCGCTCTCGCCCGCGAGCGCCTGCTGCCGGGCACCCCGCCGGGCCGGGGCGGCGACGGCGGACGCGGCACGCGCGCGCGTACGCCCGCGGCGCTCCTCGACGGCCCGCCGACGGCCACGGACGTCCCGGAGCAGGGCGCGTACACCCTGGTGACCGCCTTCGAGCCGGTCGGCGGCCTCGCGGGCGACGCCGAGGGGCTCGGCGACCTGCTCGCCGACGTGCTGCCGCTGGCCGGGCGCGGGGCCGCCGTGGTGCTGGCCGGCTGGGGGCCGCCGGAGCGCTGCGCCACGTCCTCGGTGCTGCGGGTGGCCGCCAAGCTGGCCGACAGCCGGCCGCCCGCCCGGCGCGACGACCTGGAGGAGGTCGCCGGGCGGGCCGGGCTGAAGCCGGACGGCTCGGGCCGGGTCGCCTGCCCGTTCGGGTACGCCGACCTCGACAGCGCCGTACGGGGGCTGCTGTCCACCGGCCTGTTCGACACGGCGATCGCGGCGACCGACGCCAAGCAGGTCGACAAGGAGTTGACGGAGGCCCTGCACCCGCACCGGCGCCCGGACGGCACCGTGTGGATGCCGAACGTCTTCCGCTACCTCATCGCGCGCGTGCCCTGAGCCCCGGCGTCAGTCCTGGCCCTACTTGGTCAGGCGCGTGATGCCGGCGATCCGGTAGGCGTCCGCCTCCTCCAGCGTCTCGCTCTCCAGCAGCGCCTGCGCGAGCGCGTCCAGCCGGCCCCGGTGGTCGCGGAGCTTGCGGCACGCCTCCTCGTAGCACTCGTCCACGATCCGCCGCATCTCGGAGTCGATGACGTCCAGTGTCTGCGGGGCGGCCGACAGTCCGTACGCCTGCTGGGCGTCGCTCGGCAGGGCGGACAGCCGGCCGACGCGCTCGCTCATGCCCCAGCGGCCCACCATCCCGCGCGCGATGTTGGTGACCTGCTCCAGGTCGTTCTCGGCACCCGTCGTGACGACCCCGTAGACGACCTCCTCGGCCGCCATGCCGCCCAGGGCGCCGATGATCCGCCCGCGCAGGTACTCCTCGGAGTGCGCGTACCGCTCCACCTCGGGCGTCGACATGGTCACCCCGAGCGCCCGGCCGCGCGGCACGATGGTGATCTTGCGGACGGGGTCGGCGCCGGGCTGCAGCATGCCGAGCAGGGCATGGCCGCTCTCGTGGTACGCGGTGCGGCGGCGGTCCTCCTCCGGCATGACCAGGGTGCGCTCGGCGCCCAGCTGCACCTTCTCCAGCGCCTCGGACAGGTCGGCGCCGGTCACCCGCTCCTGTTTGCGTTTGACCGCGAGCAGAGCGGCCTCGTTGGCGAGGTTGGCCAGATCCGCACCGGTCATGCCCGGGGTGACGCGGGCCAGCTGCGCCAGGTCCACATCGGGCGCGAGCGGAATGTGCCGGGTGTGGATCCGCAGGATCGACTCCCGGCCGCCGCGGTCCGGCGGGGACACGGTGACCACCCGGTCGAAGCGGCCGGGACGGGTCAGCGCCGGGTCCAGGATGTCCGCGCGGTTGGTCGCCGCGATGACGATCACGCCCTCGGAGCCCGAGAAGCCGTCCATCTCGGTGAGGATCTGGTTCAGCGTCTGCTCGCGCTCGTCATGACCGCTCATCGAGGAACTGCCGCCGCGCGCCCGTCCGATGGTGTCGATCTCGTCGATGAAGATGATCGACGGCGCCACCTTGCGGGCCTCGGCGAACAGCTCGCGGACGCGGGAGGCGCCGACGCCCACGATCATCTCGATGAACTCGGACGCCGAGGCCGAGAAGAACGGCACGCCGGCCTCCCCCGCGACCGCCCGCGCGAGCAGGGTCTTGCCGGTGCCGGGCGGTCCGGAGAGCAGCACACCGCGGGGCAGCTTGGCGCCCATCCTGCGGTAGACGTCGGGATGTTCCAGGAAGTCGACGACGTCGTCGAGTTCGCCCTTGACCTCGTCGATGCCGGCCACGTCGGCGAAGGTCGTGCGCTCGGTGTCCGGCCGCGGCCCGACCGGCCTGGGCGGCGACCGGCGGCCGAACAGGCCGCCCGCGCCGGGCAGCATCCCGCCGAGCCGCCGCTGCACGAGGAGCCACACCACGACGAGGACCGCGATCGGGATGAGGGACATCAGCAGGTTGGCCGCGAGGCTGCGTTCCTGCACGACCGGCCGCGCGGTCACCGTGACCCCGTGGCTGCTCAGGTTCTGCCACAGCCGGTCGTCCGCGAAGGCGGGCCGCTGTGTCTTGAACTTGGTGTACTGGCCGCCGCCCTCGGGATCGGAGCGGGGGGTCTTCAGCCGGCCCTGGATCGCGTCGCCCTTGGAGTAGATCGTGGCGACGTTGCCCGCGCCGACCTGCCTGCTGAACTCGGTGTACGAGATCGTCGGCTCGTTGCCCTGGCCGAGGTAGTGGAAGCCGGCGTAGGCCAGCACGAAGACGACCACCGCGGTGGCGAGCAGGCCCCACCATTTGCCGCCACGGAGCCGGCCGGGCCGCCGGGGAGGCTCCTCCGGTGTGCCCTCGGTGCGCCACGGCTGATCAGGCGCCTTGCGGGGCGGCGCCGCATCGCTCATATCTGGACGTTACGACACCCCGGGGACCTCGGCACGCGCAAGGAGCGGCCCCCTCCCCACGCACACGCTGCGGGCCGCGTTCGCCTCGGGCCTGAACGGCGCGCTCGTGCGGGCGGGCCGGCCGACGCCGCCGAAGACCGACGGCGCGGTGCCGGAGGAGGCGGTGACGGCCCGCGGCTGAGCGGCGGGCCGGCACTCCACGTGCGCCCCGGTGTCGTACGCGGGACTCAGCCCATGAACTTCTTGAACTCGTCCGGCAGCTCGAAGTCCTGGCCGCCCTGCTGCGGCAGCCCGAACGCGTTCCCGGCCTGCGCGGCGGCCTCGCGGCGCTGCGCCGCCTCCAGCTCCTGCTGCTTGCGCTTCATCGGGTTGCCGGAGCGCTGCTTGCCCTTGGCCTTCTTCTGCTGCTTCTTCTGCCGGCCGGGGCCGCCGCCCATGCCCGGGATGCCCGGCATGCCCGGCATCCCGCCCTGGGCCATGCGGGACATCATCTTGCGGGCCTCGAAGAACCGCTCGACCAGGCTCTTCACCGCGCTGACCTCGACACCGGAACCCCGCGCGATACGGGCGCGGCGGGAGCCGTTGATGATCGTCGGGTCCTGGCGCTCGGCCGGGGTCATCGACTTGATGATCGCGGCGGTGCGGTCGACGTCCCGCTCGTCCAGGTTGGCGATCTGGTCCTTGATCTGGCCCATGCCCGGGAGCATGCCGAGCAGCTTGCTGATGCTGCCCATCTTCCTGACCTGCTCCATCTGGGACAGGAAGTCGTCCAGGGTGAAGTCCTGGCCCTTCTTAGACGCCAGCTTCGAGGCCATCTTCTGGGCCTCTTCCTGGCTGAACGTCTTCTCCGCCTGCTCGATCAGGGTGAGCAGGTCACCCATGTCGAGGATGCGGGAGGCCATCCGGTCCGGGTGGAACGCGTCGAAGTCGTCCAGCTTCTCGCCGTTCGACGCGAACATGATCGGCTTGCCGGTGATCTGCCGGATGGACAGGGCCGCACCACCGCGGGCGTCACCGTCGAGCTTGGAGAGGACCACGCCGTCGAAGCCGACGCCGTCGCGGAAGGCCTCGGCCGTGTTGACGGCGTCCTGACCGATCATGGCGTCGACGACGAACAGGATCTCGTCGGGGCTGACCGCGTCCCGGATGTCCGCGGCCTGCTGCATCATCTCGGCGTCGATGCCGAGGCGGCCGGCGGTGTCCACGATCACGATGTCGTGGACCTTGGACTTCGCGTAGTCGATGGAGTCCTTGGCGACCTTCACCGGGTCGCCGACGCCGTTGCCCGGCTCCGGCGCGTACACCGCGACACCGGCGCGCTCGGCGACGACGCTCAGCTGGTTGACGGCGTTGGGGCGCTGGAGGTCGGCGGCGACCAGCAGCGGGGAGTGCCCCTGCTCCTTGAGCCACTTGCCGAGCTTGCCCGCGAGGGTGGTCTTACCGGCACCCTGGAGACCGGCCAGCATGATCACGGTGGGCGGCTGCTTGGCGAAACGCAGACGCCGGGTCTCGCCGCCGAGGATGGTGATCAGTTCCTCGTTGACGATCTTGAGGACCTGCTGGGCGGGGTTGAGCGCCCGGGAGACCTCGGCCCCGAGCGCGCGCTCCTTGACGTTCTTGATGAACGCCCGCACGACGGGCAGCGCCACGTCGGCTTCCAGGAGCGCGATACGGATCTCGCGCGCCGTGGCGTCGATGTCCGCCTCGGAGAGCCGTCCCTTGCCGCGCAGGTTCTTGAAAGTCGCTGACAGGCGATCGGAGAGAGTGTCGAACACGGCGCTCGCGGTCCTCGGGGTCGGTGACGGTCTTGAAGGTCGCCCTCCAGAGTATCCCGGCGCCGCAAGCACCGGGGCAGGTCATCCGCGCAGCGTCTCCTCCAGCACCCCCGCCAGCGACGCCGCGTCCCCCGCGGGCAGCGGCGCGCCCGCCCCCGTCGTGACGTAGAACGCGTCCACGGCGTTGGAGCCCAGGGTGCTCACGTGCATGCTCCGGACCCGCACGCCCGCCTTCTCCAGGGCCATGCCGATGCGGTACAGCAGGCCCGGGGCGTCCTGGGTGCGGACCTCGATCACCGTGGCGTGGTGGGAGGCGGCCGGGGCGACCGTGACGCGGGGCGGTGGGGCGGTCCAGCCGCGGCGGCGCGGGTAGGCCGCGTCACGTTCGGCGAGGCGGCCGGCGATGTCGAGGGTGCCGTCCAGGGCGCGGACGAGGTCGGTGCGCAGGCGGGCCGCCTGGGGCAGGGAGCCGTACTCGGCGGCGACCCGCCAGTTCAGGAGGAGCACCGCCCCGTCGTCGTCGACGTCGTCCGGCAGGCGCAGCGCGCGCAGCTCCGCCGTGCGGACGGTGAGGCGGTGGACGGCGAGGACACCGGCGACCGCGGGGAGGACACCGGGCTGGTCGGGTACGGCGATGACCAGCTCCACGCCGAGGGGTTCCGGGTCGCCGGCCGGCTCCGCGTCCGTGACCGGTTCCGTCTGGGCGCGCAGGGCGAGGACCGGACCGCCGGTGCGGTAGGCCTCGATGGCGAGGCGTTCCTGCTCGGCGGTGGGCGCGGCCGGCTCGGGCTCGTCGGGGGCGTCCCCGGCGAGGACGGCGCCGACGCGTCGGACGAGGTCGGCGACGAGGGAGCCGCGCCAGGAGGACCAGGCGGCCGGGCCGGTCGCGAGGGCGTCCGCCTCGGTGAGGGCGTGCAGCAGCTCCAGGGTGCTCTGGCTGCCGACGGCCTCGGCGACCGAGCGGACGGTGGCGGGGTCGTCCAGGTCGCGGCGGGTGGCGGTCTCGATGAGCAGCAGGTGGTGGCGGACCAGCAGGGACAGCACGGCCACGTCCGAGCGGTCGAAGCCGATCCGTGCGGCGACGTCCTTGGCGATGATCTCGCCGGCCACCGAGTGGTCGCCCGGCCAGCCCTTGCCGATGTCGTGCAGCAGCGCGGCGACCAGCAGCAGGTCGGGCCGGCTCACGCGGCGGGTGAACTCGGAGGCGCGGACCGCCGTCTCGATCAGGTGGCGGTCCACCGTCCACACGTGCACGGCGTTGCGCTGCGGCCGGCAGCGCACCCGTTCCCAGTCGGGCAGCAGGCGGGTGATCAGGCCCTCGGCCTCCAGGGCTTCCCAGACGTCGATCGTGGGGCTGCCGGAGCCGAGCAGGGTGACCAGCTGCTCCCGGGCCTCGGCGGGCCAGGGCGTGGGCAGGGGGCGCGCGGTGGCGGCCATGCGCCGTACGGCGTGCAGGGAGAGCGGAAGGCCGGCCTGGGCGGCGGCAGCGGCGGCGCGCAGCGGGAGGACGGGGTCGCGTTCGGGGCGTGCGGCGCGCGCGAGCACCACCTCGCCGTCCTGCTCGACCACGCCTTCGGCGAGGGGTGACCGTTCGGTGACCGGCTTCCCGCCGCCGAGCATGGCGCGCAGCCGCGGCCGGACGGCGCGCGAGCGCAGCACGCGCCCCACTTCCCGCCAGGTCACGTCACTGGCGTACGCGATCACCCGGGCCGCTTCGTAGACCTGCCGCAGCAGGGTGTCGGCGTCGAGCAGCCCCAGCTCGGCGGCGACCTGGTCCTGCTCCTGGAGGGCGAGCCGGTCGGTGGCGCGGCCGGTGGCCAGGTGCAGGGCGTCCCGGACGTCGAGGAGGCGGCGACGGGCGTCGGCCAGGCCCTCGCGGGGGGCGTCGGCGAGCCAGGAGGCGGCGACGGCGCGCAGGGCGGTGGCGTCGCGCAGGCCGCCGCGGGCCTCCTTGAGGTCGGGTTCCAGCAGGTACTGGAGTTCGCCCTGGCGGGCGGCGCGTTCGGCGCACAGCTCCTGGAGTTCGGGGAGGCGCTTGGGGGCCTGGTTGCGCCAGTCGGCGAGGGCCGCGGTGCGCAGGCCGGCGGTGAGCGCGGGGTCGCCGGCGAGGTGGCGGGCGTCCAGCAGGCCGAGGTGGACCTTGAGGTCCTCGCCGGCCGTCCTGCGGGCCTCGGCGGGGGTGCGCACGGAGTGGTCGAGGGCGAGGCCGAGGTCCCAGACCGGGTACCAGATCCGGTCGGCGAGGGCGGCGACCGCGGCGGGGTCGGAGCCGTCGTGGAGCAGGACGAGGTCGAGATCGCTGCGCGGGGACAGCTCCCCGCGGCCGTAGCCGCCGACGGCGACGAGCGAGACGCCGTGCGCCGCGCCCGCCGCCGCGTCGAACAGTCCGGCGAGCCAGTCGTCGGTCAGTCCGGAGAGGGCGGCACGGCGCGGGGGGGCGGCGCCCCCCCCCCCCCCGCGGGGGCGCGGCCGGGCCCGCGCCCGGGCCCCCCGGCGCGCGGGGGGCCGGGCGTTTCGGTACAAC
>NZ_JBEXKG010000010.1:0-97013 GCF_040609555.1 Streptomyces sp. NPDC004658 | reverse complement strand
GGTGCTGGACGAGCGTGCCGCCGAGGGCCACGTTCAGCAGCTGCATGCCCCGGCACACGCCGAGCAGCGGCACACCCGCCGCCAGCGCCGCGTCGCAGCCGGCCGACCCCAGCGCGGTCAGCGCCGCGTCCGTGAGCCGGTACACCGTCCACTCGTCCTGCGGCCGGGCGCCCAGCGCCTCGTAGAACCCGATCGCCGGCTGGTTCCAGTTCAGCACGGACCACTCCAGCCGCTCGTACCCGCGCTCCACGCAGATCCGCGCCAGCTCGGTCAGCAGCGCCCGCCCGTGGCCGCCGCCGCGCGCCTGCGGGCGGACGTACAGGTCCTCCAGGTAGATGCCGTGCACCCCGCGCCAGGTGGAGAAGTTCAGGAACCACAGCGCGAACCCGACCGGCTCCCCGCTCGCCTCGTCCACCGCCATGTGCGCGAACGCGGCCGGCCGCTCCCCGAACAGGGCCTCCCGCAGCTGCGCCTCGCTCGCCCGGGCCTCCTCGGGCGCCTTCTCGTACTCGGCCAGCTCACGGATCAGGGCGTGGATGACGGGGACGTCGTCGGGGGTCGCGGTACGAATCATGCCGCGAGGGTAACCGGCCCGCGCACCGGGCCTCAGTGCCGTCCCGCCACCCGGTCCGCCACCTGTGCCAGCCGCGAGGACTCCGTGCCCGGGCGGAGGCGTTCGCGCTGGTCGGCGGCGCGGTAGGTGACGTACATGCCCTGGACGCCCAGCCAGCGGAAGGGTTCCGGCTCCCACTTGCGGACCTTGTGGTTCACCCAGGGCAGCTCCGTCAGCTCGGTCCGCCCGCCCTGCCCGGAGTCCCGCTGGACCAGGTCGCGCAGCGTGCGGGCGGCCAGGTTGGTGGTGGCGACGCCGGAGCCGACGTAGCCGCCCGCCCAGCCCAGGCCGGTGGAGCGGTCGAGCGTCACCGTGGCGCACCAGTCGCGCGGCACCCCGAGCACGCCCGACCAGGCGTGCTCGACCCGGACCCCGGCCAGGGACGGGAAGAAGCGGGTCAGGATCTCCCGCAGGGCCTCGACGGTCTCCGCCTGCGTCCGGCCGTCGTTGTCGGTGCGCGAACCGAAGCGGTACGGCACCCCGCGCCCGCCGAGCGCGATCCGGCCGTCCGCCGTGCGCTGGGCGTACATGTAGGCGTGCGCCATGTCGCCGAGGGTCTCCCGGCCCGCCCAGCCGATCGCCGCCCACTGCTCCTCGGTCAGCGGCTCGGTCGCGATCATCGAGGAGTTCATCGGCAGCCAGGTCCGCTTCTGCCCTTTGAGGGAGGCGGTGAAGCCCTCGGTGCAGCGCAGGACGTAGGGCGCGCGGACGGTGCCGTAGGGGGTGACCGCGTGCTTGGGGCGGATCTCCGTCACCGGCGTCGACTCGTGGATGGTCACGCCGAGCGCCTCCACGGCCGCCGCGAGCCCCTTGACCAGCTTCACCGGGTGCAGCCGGGCCCCGTGCGGGGTCCAGGTGGAGCCGACCGCGTCCGCGATCCGGATCCGCTCGGCGGTCTCCCGGGCGCCGTACAGCTCCCGGTCCTTCTCGCCGTACGCCAGCTCGTGCCGGTGGAACGCCTTCAGCCGGGCCAGCTGCGCCGGGGTGGTGGCCACTTCCAGGACGCCGCCCTGGTGCACGTCCGCGTCGATGCCCTCCGCCTCGGCGACGGCGATCACCTCGGCCACGGTGTCGTTCATCGCGCGCTGGAGCCGTACGGCGGCCTCGTGGCCGTGCAGCTTCGCGTACCGGTCCCGGCCCGCGATCCCGTTGTACAGCCAGCCGCCGTTGCGGCCGGAGGCGCCGTACCCGCAGAACTTCTGCTCCAGGACGGTGATGCGCAGGAAGGGTGCGGCCTTCTTCAGGTAGTACGCGGTCCACAGGCCCGTGTAGCCGCCGCCCACGATCACGACGTCCGCGGACGCGTCCCCGGGCAGCGGCTCCCGCACCGCCGGAAGGCCGTCGTCCGCGTACCAGAAGGAGATGCCACCGTTCACGACACTGCTCGCCGAGCTGCTCATGGCCGGGACGTTAACCCCTGAGCCCGGCCAGTGTCTCCTTCGGATTCCATGCTTTTCCGCGGCCCCTGACCAGCGGATAGCAGGCCAGACCGATCAGTACGGCGACGAGGTGGCCGAAGTCGGTGAAGGTCGGCCCGGCGGCCGGCGGCAGAGTGAACACGGCCAGCACCGCGAGCAGATACGCGTACCGCCAGGGCGCCGCGATCCGGTAGACCAGCACCGCCATCACCCCGGCCAGCGCGTAACTCACCCCGATGTCCAGGGTGTTCACGGCCGAGTGCGGGGCCATGCCCCGGCGGATCGCCTCCAGCAGCGCCCCCTCGCTGATCAGCGAGGCCAGCACGTGCGCCAGCGCGCACACCGTCAGCCAGCGGGCCGTGCCCAGCCAGCGCTCGGCCGGCGCGTGGAACACCGTGTACAGCAGCGCGTACGGCAGCCAGTACCCGCTCTCGATCCACATCGCGCTGGCCACCAGCACCCGCACCGGATTGCGGGACAGCTCATGGATGTTCGTCGACCGCCGCCGCAGGAAGTGCTCCTCGAATCCCGGCGACATCAGATGCAGCGCCACGGTCGTCACGAACAGGATCCCCAGCCACACATACGTGCCGGGAGCTCCGCGGACATACCCCCACACCCCGCTCAGGCCCCGGAAAATTCGCATGAGCCGATTCACGCACGCCAGTATCGTCCGCTTCGTGATTGACATCCCCGGCGGGCTGGCGAAGGCGCAGGAGACGTACAACGGCGCGGCGGGACGGGCGTTCATCGCCTCCCTGCCGGACCTCGCGGCCGGCTTCCTCGACCGCTGGCGGCTCACGCTCGACGGGCCGTCGATGAACGGCGTCAGCGCCCTCGTCCTGCCGGTCGTCCGCGACGACGGCCTGCGCGCCGTCCTCAAGCTCCAGCTGCTGGACGAGGAGAGCGTGGGCGAACCGGTCGCGCTGCGCGTGTGGGACGGCGACGGGGCGGTACGGCTCCTGGACCACGACCCGGCCACCGGGACCATGCTCCTGGAACGCCTGGACGAGTCCCGGATGCTGGCCGGCCTCGGCGACACCCGCGAGGCGGTCCGCGTCATCGCCCGGCTGCTGGCCCACCTCACCTCCTTCCCGGCCCCACCCGGCCTGCGCCGCCTGGGCGACATCGCCGAGGCCATGCTGGAACGGACCCCGCGGGCGCTGAAGCGCATCCCGGACCCCGGGGTCCGCCGGACCGTCGCCGACTGCGCCGCCGCGGTGCGCGAGGTCGTGCACGAGCCCGGTGACCGGCTGCTCCACTGGGACCTGCACGACGAGAACGTCCTCGCCGCCGACCGCGCCGACTGGCTCGCCATCGACCCCAAGCCGCTGGCCGGCGACCCCGGCTTCGAGCTGTGGCCCGCCCTGGACAACCGCTTCGACGCCGCCGAGGTCCGCTGGCGCTTCGACGCGATGACGGACATCCTCGGCCTGGACCGCGCCCGGGCCCGCGCCTGGACCCTGGGCCGGCTGCTCCAGAACGCCCTGTGGGACATCGAGGACGACCGCCCGGTCGAGGACCGGCAACTGGAGATCGCTCGCCTGCTGGCGTGACCGTCGCACCACCGGAGGGAGAACCCATGCCCCACCCCGACGCCCGGACGCCGTCCCCGGCACCGCCGTCGTCCCCCGTCCTCGCCTACGACGGGGACTGCGGCTTCTGCCAGTCCTCCATCGACCGGATCCGGGCCCTCGCCGCACCGGCCCTGGAAGCGGTGCCGTGGCAGTTCCTGCCCACCGAGTCGACCTCGCCGCACCTCGAACGCCTGGACCGTGAGGTCCTGCTGCTCCAGGGCGGTCGCGTCCTCGCGGGCGGGGCGGACGCCCTGGCCCGCTATGTGGGCACCTCGCCGTCACCCGCGTACCGCGCGCTGGCGGCCCTGGTCCGCCTCCCGGGCATCCGCGCCTGCGCCCGGGTCACCTACCGCTGGGTGTCGCGCAACCGCCATCGTCTGCCCGGTGGCACGCCCGCGTGCGCGGTGCCGCCGCGGGGCGCATGAGGCCCGCGGTGCGGCCCGTCCCGACCTGCGTGCTGAGCGGCTCGGCCGCACCGGTCCTCAGCGACGGCCACGCCGTCGACCGGTTCGTCCAGACCGGCTCGCTCACCAAGGTCGTCACGGGCACGGCGCTGACCCGCATGGCCGCGTCCGGGGTGCTGGCGCTCGACGATCCCGTCGAACGGTGGCTCCCCACGGCGCCCAGGACAGGCATCACGCTCCTCCAACTTGCCCGGCACACCTCGGGGCTGCCCCGCCTGCCACCCGGCCCCCTCCCCCGCCGGGATCCCTACGCGGCGTTCGACCGGCCCGCTCTCGACCGGCTGCTGCCCCGGCTCGACACCCTCGCCACGCGGCCCCCCGGCCAGGCGGAGGAGTACTCCAACCTCGGCTACGCGGTGCTCGGCGCGGCCCTGACCGCTGCTTCCGGGACCACGTACGAGGAGCTGGTGACCGAGTACGTCCTGCGCCCGCTGGACATCACGGAGATGACCGCGCGCCCCGATCCCGCGCGGCGCCTGCCCGCTCCGGGGCTCCTCGGCCGGCCCCGCAGACCGTGGACGATGGACGGCGCGATCCTCCCGGCGGGAGGTCTGTGGGCCACTCCGCGCGCGGCGGCCGACCTGGTGGTACGGCTCCTGGTGGAGCGCCGGCTGGGGGATCCCGCGCCGAGCTGGCAGACATCCGGGCCCTTGCGCTGGCACAACGGGGCGACCCGCCACGCCTCGCTCTTCGCCGGCGCGACGGACGACGGCCGCTGGGTGCTGATCCACCGCCTCAACGCGACACCGGAAGACACGGACCGCGCGGGACTCGACATCCTGAGGAACAGCGCAGGCCGTACGGCCCCGGACGAGAAGCCCGGGGCCCGGTGAGCGCCTCCGCGGAGAAACCACAGGTCGGCGCGGTGTCGGAAGAGCCCCCTGTCGGATTCGAACCGACGACCTTCGCTTTACAAGAGCGGCGCTCTGACCAGCTGAGCTAAGGAGGCGTGCACCTGGGTGCCCGTGCAGTGTACCCAGGTCTCGGTGCCGTCCCGTCGAAAATTTCCGCGAAGTTCACACGGGTCCAGGTACTGACAGAGCGAGTGAACGCCAGGTACCGTCCTGACCCAGTTCACTCACGTGGACTACACCAACCACCTTCCTACAACGGATCGTCCGGCACGTTCCTGCCGGTAGAAGGGGGCCCATTCACCATGGCCACAGTCACGTTCGACAAGGCGACCCGGATCTACCCGGGTTCCACGAAGCCCGCCGTCGACGCACTCGACATCGCGATCGAGGACGGCGAGTTCCTCGTCCTGGTCGGCCCGTCCGGTTGCGGAAAGTCCACCTCCCTGCGGATGCTCGCGGGCCTGGAGGACGTCAACGCCGGCGCCATCCGCATCGGCGACCGCGACGTCACGCACCTGCCGCCCAAGGACCGGGACATCGCCATGGTGTTCCAGAACTACGCCCTCTACCCGCACATGACGGTCGCCGACAACATGGGCTTCGCGCTCAAGATCGCCGGCGTCAACAAGGCGGAGATCCGGCAGAAGGTCGAGGAGGCCGCGAAGATCCTCGACCTCACCGAGTACCTGGACCGCAAGCCGAAGGCGCTCTCCGGCGGTCAGCGCCAGCGTGTCGCCATGGGCCGCGCGATCGTCCGCGAGCCGCAGGTCTTCCTCATGGACGAGCCGCTGTCCAACCTGGACGCCAAGCTCCGCGTCTCCACCCGTACGCAGATCGCGTCCCTCCAGCGCCGCCTCGGCATCACCACCGTCTACGTCACCCACGACCAGGTCGAGGCCATGACGATGGGCGACCGCGTGGCCGTGCTCAAGGACGGCATCCTCCAGCAGGTCGACTCGCCGCGGAACATGTACGACAAGCCCGCGAACCTCTTCGTCGCCGGCTTCATCGGCTCCCCCGCGATGAACCTGATCGAGGTCCCGATCACCGACGGCGGCGTGAAGTTCGGCAACAGCGTCGTCCCGGTCAACCGGGACGCCCTGAAGGCCGCCGCCGACAAGGGCGACCGCACGGTCACCGTGGGCGTGCGCCCCGAGCACTTCGACGTGGTCGAGCACAACGGTTCCGTCGCCGCCTCCCTGTCCAAGGACGCCTCCGACGCCCCGGCCGGCCTCGCCGTCTCCGTGAACGTCGTCGAGGAGACCGGCGCCGACGGCTACGTCTACGGCACCGTCGAGGTCGGCGGCGAGACGAAGGACCTCGTGGTCCGCGTCAGCAGCCGCTCCGTGCCGGAGAAGGGCTCCACGCTGCACGTGGTGCCGCGGCCGGGCGAGACCCACGTGTTCTCCACGTCCACCGGCGAGCGGCTGTCCGACTGACGGCCGACGGCACCGGAAGGGCCCCGCGCGCTCGGCGTGCGGGGCCCTTCCCGTCCCTCTCGCCGACGGACCCCGTCGTGGATCTTGCCGTGGGGTGCTCCGTCAACCCGTTACCCGGAAAACAACGCCTTCTCATCCCCCGTAAGAGTGACTGAATGTCTCCAAATCATCACCGGGCGCTACCCTCACACGCGTGAAGCACTCCACCACCCCTCAGACGCGACGCGGCCACCGGGGCGGCCCTGCCCGCCGGATCGGCCGCACACTCGCCCTCGTCCTGCCCGTCGTCCTGGTGCTCTCCGGGACCCTCGCGGTCACCCGGGTCAACTGGACGGGGAGCCCCTCCAGCTCGGTGCTGGCCGCCTCCGACGTCACGTCGGCGGAGGTCTCCGCCAAGAAGGTCACCCGCGCCCCGCAGGACGTGCTCCGCGACCAGCTGATGACCGAGCTCCAGCACAAGAACCCCGGTGTGGTCCTCACCCACCTCCAGCAGGCCGTCAACGGCCGCCCCTCGCTGGCCCGGCACTGCTCCTCCATCGCCCGCGCCCTCGGCCGGGCCGCGGTGCACCTCTACGGCGCCTCGCGCGCCCAGTCGTACGCCCGCCCGGTGTGCGACACGGCCTTCGCCTCGGGTGTCCTGGCCGCGCACAGCTGAGCCCGGCGACAGCGGGTTCCGGTGCGAACCGGGTAACAGCTCCCCAAGGAGCGGGTTGCCCTCGGCGCACCGCGGTGGGGCGCCACGTACAGTGCGGTCATGACCCATCCGAACGCCGCGTCGCGCCCCACTCAAGCCGTGGTCCTGGCCGGTGGCCAGGGCTCCAGGCTGCGTCCGTACACCGACGACCGGCCCAAGCCGATGGTCGAGATCCCCGGTACGGGTACTCCGATCATCGGCCACCAGCTGACCTGGCTGGCCGAGGAAGGTGTGACGGACGTCGTGATCTCCTGCGGTCACCTCGCCGACGTCCTGCAGAAGTGGCTGGACTCGGCCGACCTTCCCGTCTCCGTCACCACCGTCGTGGAGACCGAGCCCCTCGGCCGCGGCGGCGGCCTGCGGTACGCGGCGGCCCGTCTGCCCGACCCCGACCGGCCCTGGTACGCCACGAACGGGGACATCTGGACGCGCTTCTCCCTGCGGGACATGGCCGACTTCCACGCCGAGCGGGACGCTGTCGCCACGCTGGCGCTCGCCCGGCCCCGGATTCCGTGGGGGGCCGTGAAGACCGACGGGTTCGGGCACATCACCGACTTCATCGAGGCACCGCCGTCGACGTTCGAGATCAACGCGGGTGTCTACGTCTTCTCGCCGGAGTTCGCCTCCCTGCTGCCCGAGCGGGGGGACCACGAGCGGACCACGTTCCCCCGGCTGGCCCGGGAGAAGAAGCTGGCCGGGTTCCCCATCCCGCAGGGGGCGTACTGGCGGGCCATCGACACGGCGAAGGATCTGACGGAGGCGGCCAAGGAACTGGCGGCGCTCGGCCGCTGACGGGTCCACCGGTCCCGGACTCCGAGGTGAAGGAGAGGGCCCCCGTACCGGGAACGGTACGGGGGCCCTCTCCTTGCTGTTCCGTCAGCCCAGCAGGCCGCCCACCAGGCCGGGCTGGCCCGTGGACGTGCTGCCGCCGCCGGAGGAGGTGCCGCCGCCCGTGGTCGAGCCACCGGTGCTCGTGCCGGCACCGCCCGTGCTCGTCGGGCCCGCCGTCGTGCTGGGCGCGCCGCCCGTCGTCGGGGACGTCTGGCGGGGCGGGACCTGACCCGTGGTGCCCTGGGTCTGGGTCGGGGTCGTGGTGGTGCCGCCGGAGGTCGCGCGGCTCGTGCCCGGGGTCGTCGCCGCCCCGGAAGGGCTCGCGCCGGCCGTGGCGCCGCCCGTCGGGGAGCTGGAGGCCGCCGGGGTCTTCTTGTGCCGGGTGCCGGGCTCCTGCGGGAGCGGGGAGCCGGGGAGCTGGTTGCGGGGCGCCTCGCCGGGGCCGGGGACGACCACGCGGCTGGAGTCGCGGACCGCGCCGCCCAGCAGGGAGCCGATGAGCAGGGTGAGGCCGACCGTGACGGCCGTGATCAGCGCGCCGCGGCGCAGGACGTAGCGGCGCAGCTCCCAGATGTCGGCGCGGGGGCCGAGACGGCGCCAGGCGCCGCCGGCGAGACGGCCGTCCACGGAGTAGACGGGAGCGCCGGCGATGATCAGCGGGGACCAGGCGGCGAGGTAGATGATGTCCGGGGCGTCGTAGACCGGGACGGTCTTCCAGCTGACGGTGACGATCAGGGCGGCGGAGAGCAGGGCGCCGACGACCGCGGCGACGCGCTGCCAGCAGCCCAGGATCGTCAGGACGCCGACGACGACCTGGAGGAAGGCGATGACCAGGCCGGAGCCGACCGGGTGGTGCAGGGCGAACTGGCGCAGCGGCTCGGCGACGTCCCAGGGGTGCAGGGTGTTGAGCCAGATGACCATGGAGCCGCGCTTGCCGCCGTCGAAGTAGACGGGGTCGCACAGCTTGCCCATGCCGGCGTAGATGGAGATGAAGCCGAGGAAGATGCGCAGCGGGAGGAGGACGACACCGAGGTTCAGCCGGCGGCCGGGGTAGTAGGCGTGCCGGGCCGGGTCGTCGCCGTGCCGCTTGGCGGATCGCCGGGTGTCGGCGTCGGGCGCGGGGTCGGTGTCGGGGTCTGGGTCGGTGTCGCCCGGGTAGGTGTCGTACGGCTCGAGGTCGTCGGGGTAGGCGGGGTGGGCGGGGTCGTCGTAGGCGCCGGTGACCGTGCGCATGTGCGGCAGGAGGCGGGTGCCGTCGGCGTCGGGGGCGGTGCGCTGGTGGCCGACGACGGGGGTCTCGACGGTCCGGTCGCGCTCGTCGTAGGTGTCGGCGTATCCCGTCTGGACGCGCGGGATGACCTGGGTGGCGCCGGCCTCGGGCTCGTCGGCGTGGCGGACGCTGCTGCCCCGCACGGCCTGGAGGAGCCGGTGGGCGCCGGTGTCGTCGGGGGCGGACTTGCCGCTCCACACGACGGGGCGGCGGCGGCCGGTGGCGCCGGACCGGCCCGCCGTGCCCACGACGGGCATCCGGGCGGTGTCCTGGCCGGCGCTCAGATGCCGGGCGATCCGCGGGGATTGGGTGCGCTTGGCCGCCGCGCCCAGCTGCACGCGGAAGCTGGCGTGATTGACGATGACCTGCGCCGGATCGCTCGGCACCTTCACCATGCTCAGCGCGGGAGCGTCGTCGAAACCCGACGAGCGGTCCCCCGTGGGTGTGCGGGGTGTTCTGGTGTCCACACTCATCTAACCGAGTGACGTGGCGTTAGGACACTGCTTTGACCGCCCGGATGTGTCCGGACCCCGTCAAAGCAGCCCGGAGCGCCGTATGGACGCGCAAATTACCCCGCAAGGGTGAACTTCCGGACGGGTGTTCAGCCCGTCCGGACGGATGTTCAGCGGCGCCGGCGGGCGGCCTCGTACAGCACGATCCCCGCCGCCACGCCCGCGTTCAGCGACTCGGCGCCACCCGGCATCGGGATGCGGACGCGGAAGTCGCAGGTCTCGCCGACCAGGCGGGACAGGCCCTTGCCCTCGCTGCCGACCACGATGGCGACCGGGCCCGCAAGGGCCTCCAGGTCGCCCAGTTCGACCTCGCCGTCCGCCGCCAGGCCGACCACCGTGAGGCCCGCCTTCTTGTAGGCCTCCAGGGTCCGGGTGAGGTTGGTGGCGCGGGCGACCGGCGTACGGGCGGCCGTACCCGCGGAGGTCTTCCAGGCGCCGGCGGTCATGCCGGCCGAGCGGCGCTCGGGCACGACCACGCCGTGGCCGCCGAAGGCGGAGACGGAACGGACGACGGCGCCGAGGTTGCGCGGGTCGGTGACCCCGTCCAGGGCCACGACCAGCGGGTCCTCGCCCTCGTCGGCGGCGGCGTCGAGCAGGTCCTCCGGGTGCGCGTACTCGTACGGCGGGACCTGGAGGACCAGGCCCTGGTGGTTGAGGCCGTTCGTCATGCGGTCCAGCTCGGGACGCGGGGCCTCCATGAGGTTGATGCCACCGCGCTCGGCGGCGAGCTGGAGGGCCTCGCGGACGCGCTCGTCGTTGTCGATGAACTGCTGGACGTAGAGGGTGGAGGCCGGGACGCCCTCGCGCAGCGCCTCGACGACCGGGTTGCGGCCCACCACCAGCTCGGAGGTGGACCTGCCGCCGCCCCGGCGCTGCTGCGGGCGGCCGCCCTGCGCCCGGCGGGCCTTGGCCGCGGCGGCGCGCTGCTTGGCGTGGCCCTTGCGCATCTCGGCGGGCGGCGTCGGCCCCTTGCCCTCCAGGCCCCGGCGCCGCTGGCCGCCACTGCCGACCTGCGCGCCCTTCTTGCCGGACATGCGACGGTTGTTCGCGGCCATGACCTACCTGTCTTCGTGAGCTTTCGTACGTACGTCTTATGCAGTGTGCCGCCCGGACGGCCGGGCGGCACAATCGATCAAGCGGGCGCTAGCGCGGGCCGAGGCTCCAGCGCGGGCCCTGCGGGCTGTCCTCGATGACCAGCCCGGCCTGGCCCAGCTGGTCGCGGATGGCGTCGGCCGTCGCCCAGTCCTTGCGGGCGCGGGCGGACTCCCGCTGGTCGAGGACGAGGCGTACGAGGCTGTCGACGACGCCGTTCAGGTCCTCGCTGCGGTCCCCGCCCTCACCGGCCCAGTGCGGGTCGAGCGGGTCGAGGCCGAGGACGCCGAGCATGGCCCGCACCTCGGCGAGCCGGGCGACCGCGGCCTCCTTGTCGTCGGCGGCCAGCGCGCTGTTGCCCTGGCGGACGGTGGTGTGCACGACGGCGAGGGCCTGCGGGACGCCCAGGTCGTCGTCCATCGCCTCGGCGAAGGCGGGCGGGACCTCGGCGGCCGGCTCCACCGTCTTCCCGGTCAGCTCGGTGACCCGCTGCACGAAGCCCTCGATCCGCGCGAACGCGGACTCGGCCTCGCGCAGGGACTCCTCGCTGTACTCGATCATCGAGCGGTAGTGCGGGGTGCCCAGGTAGTAGCGCAGCACGATGGGCCGCCACCGCTTGACCATCTCGGCGACCAGGACGCTGTTGCCGAGCGACTTGGACATCTTGTCGCCGGCCATGGTGACCCAGGCGTTGTGCACCCAGTACTGGGCGAAGTCGTCGCCGTAGGCCTTGGCCTGGGCGATCTCGTTCTCGTGGTGCGGGAAGATCAGGTCGAGGCCGCCGCCGTGGATGTCGAAGGCGGAGCCCAGGTACTTGTGCGCCATCGCCGAGCACTCCAGGTGCCAGCCGGGGCGCCCCGGTCCCCACGGGGTCGGCCAGGTCGGCTCGCCCGGCTTGGCGGACTTCCACAGGGCGAAGTCGCGCGGGTCCCGCTTGCCCGTCTCGCCCTCGCCGGACGGCTGGAGCAGGTTGTCCAGCTCCTGCCGGGACAGCTCCAGGTACTGCGGGAAGGAGCGCACGTCGAAGTAGACGTTGCCGTCGGCCTCGTAGGCGTGCCCGCGCTCGATGAGGCCCCGCATCATCTCGACCATCTCGGTGATGTGGCCGGTGGCGCGGGGCTCGTAGGTCGGCGGGAGGCAGCCGAGGGCGGTGTAGCCGTCGTTGAACGCGCGCTCGTTCTCGTACCCGATCGACCACCAGGGCCGGTCCTGCTCGTGGCTCTTGGCGATGATCTTGTCGTCGATGTCGGTGACGTTGCGGATGAACGTCACCTCGTAGCCCCGGTACGCGAACCAGCGGCGCATGATGTCGAAGTTCAGGCCCGACCGGATGTGCCCGATGTGCGGTGCCGCCTGCACGGTGGCGCCACACAGGTAGATCGAGACACAGCCCGGCTTGAGCGGGGCGAAGTCACGGATCTGCCGGGCGCTGGTGTCGTACAGGCGAATAGTCACGACTCCAGAGTAGTGGGCGCCGGGCAGTGCCATGTGCCTTCCCACGGGGAAGGCACCTCACCGCCCGGCCGCGCCCCGCCGTGTCAGAGCCGGCCCACGACCTTCCGCGGCCGGATCCGCACGACCACCCGCTCGGCGTCCTGGCCGGACGCCGGATTGAAGTCCGCGTAGTCCTTGCCGGTGTACTTGCGGCTGAGTTCGTCGATGAGTTCCTGACCGCCCTCGGTGGTGGTCTCGGCGGTGCCGCGGATCTCGGCGTACTCATAGGGCTCGTCGGGGTTCACGACGACGACCGACACCTGGGGCTCGCGCTCCAGGTTCCGGTACTTGCGGCGGTCGACCGTCGTGGAGATCAGGAGGTCGTCGCCGTCGCGCTTGACCCAGACCGGGGACATCTGCGGGGTGCCGTCGGGCTGGACGGTGCCGACGACGACGAACACCTTGCCGTCGAGCACGGACTTCAGGCGGTCGGACAGTACGGCGGACATGAGCACCCTCCGGAGTACACGATCACTGGTGTCGTGTGGGTACCCTGCCACGCCGTCAGCTCACGCGCACCACGAGTGCCGTCGCCACCGCCATCAGTCCCTCCTCGCGCCCCGGGAAGCCGAGCCCGTCGGTCGTGGCGCCGGAGACCGACACGGGCGCGCCGGCCGCCTCGGAGAGGATCTTCTGGGCCTCGTCGCGCCGCTTGCCGATCTTCGGACGCGGTCCGATCACCTGCACGGCGACGTTGCCGATGGTGAAGCCCGCCGCGCGCACGATCCGGGCGGCCTCGGCGAGCAGGGTGACCCCGGACGCGCCGGACCACTCGGGGCGGCCGGTGCCGAAGTGCTGCCCCAGGTCGCCGAGCCCGGCGGCGGAGAAGAGGGCGTTGCAGGCCGCGTGGGCGACGACGTCGGCGTCGGAGTGCCCGGCCAGGCCGGGCCCCTCTCCTTCCCACTTCAGGCCCGCGCACCACAGCTCGCGGCCCTCCTCGAAGGCGTGGATGTCGGTGCCGATGCCGACCTGGGGGAGCGTGAAGCCGGCCTCAGAAGCCATCGGTCAGCCTCCTGCGGGCGAGGACCGCCTCGGCGAGGACGAGGTCGAGGGGACGGGTGACCTTGAAGGCCTCCTCGTGGCCGGGGACGGCCACGACCGGGAGCCCCAGCTGCTCCACCATGCTCGCGTCGTCGGTGACGTTCTCGGTGACGCTCTCGTGGGCGCGGACCAGGGTCGCCCGGTCGAAGCCCTGCGGGGTCTGGACGGCTCGCAGCCGGGCCCGGTCGGGGGTGGCGACGACCGGCTCGGGGTCGCCGGCCACGGCCGCGGGCTCGACCTCCTTGACCGTGTCGGCCAGCGGCAGCGCGGGCACCACGGCGGGCGCGCCGTCGCGTACGGCCTCGATGACCGCGTCGACCGTGTCGACCGGGACGAGCGGGCGGGCCGCGTCGTGGACGAGGACGATCCCGTAGTGCGGCGGCAGGGCGTCCAGGCCGATCCGGACGGACTCCTGGCGCGACTCACCGCCGGGGACGACCTGGAAGTCCGTCCTCTCCGGCAGGGCGTGCGCGTCGAGCAGGGACTTCACCTCGGCGGCACCGTCCGGCGGGGCCACGACGATCACCAGCGAGACGTGGCGGGAGGCGGCGAGGGCGCGGACCGCGTGGATGAGCATGGGGGTGCCGTTCAGCGCGCGGAGCGCCTTGGGGGCGCCCGGACCGAGCCGCACACCCCGGCCGGCGGCGGGAATCACGGCGGCGACGGGGGTCTGCGCGGGCGTGGGGCGCGATTCGTCAGACATCGGTTCCTGTCAGGTTTGTGTGCTCGACCCAGGTGGGTATGGCCTGGAGGAGTGCCGGGCGCGACGCCTTGACCGGACCCTTTCCGTGACCGTGGTCGAGCCATCCGCCCGGGCCGGCACGTCGAGTACCGGCACATCGAGTACCGGGGGATCGCGTATCGACCGGGGATCGATTATCAGGGGATCGCGTGTCGGGGGGTTGATCCACAGGCTCCCCGAGGGGCACCCGCTGCGGGGACGCAACATGCCGCAGCGCCCGGCGACAGGTTCAGTGTCATCGGGCACCGCGGCATTTCAGTGTGCTGAGCGTGCCGGAAGCGAAGGTTCGCTGCCGTTGCGCGTCAGGAGGCGAGCACCTCGTCGAGCAGGGCCTCGGCCTTGTCCTCGTTCGTGTTCTCCGCGAGAGCCAGCTCGCTCACCAGGATCTGGCGGGCCTTGGCGAGCATGCGCTTCTCACCGGCGGACAGTCCACGCTCGCGCTCGCGACGCCACAGGTCACGCACGACTTCCGCGACCTTGATGACATCGCCGGAGGCGAGCTTCTCCAGGTTTGCCTTGTAGCGGCGCGACCAGTTCGTGGGCTCCTCGGCGTACGGCGCGCGCAGCACCTCGAAGACCCGGTCCAGCCCGTCCTGACCGACCACATCACGCACGCCGACGAACTCCGCATTGTCCGCTGGCACACGCACCGTCAGGTCACCCTGGGCGACCTTCAGCACCAAGTAGGTCTTGTCCACGCCTTTGATCTGGCGAGTTTCGATGGCCTCGATCAGCGCGGCCCCGTGATGGGGATAGACCACGGTGTCGCCAACCTTGAACGTCATGTGACAGGTACCCCTTCCGTGGCTATCCAGGGTAACACGGATACGGCGTCTTCTGAATGGCGTTTTCGCAGGTCAGGGCATATCTCGGGGCTTGACAACAGCAACCGGAACGTGCTGCGGGGAGGGTCCGGAAGCGGGTATTCGCAGGTCGGAGGGGCTCTCCGGCCGAGGCGAAACACGTACGTCACACGCCCCGGGAGGCCCCTCCAGGTGGCGGAACATCCCGATTTGTCCACTCTCAGACGTGCGACTTCCGCTACTCCGTTCGGCGGCCATGGCCGGATGTGAGACGAATCCAGAATTGATCAACGGCCGTCGGAGGGGTGATCCGTGATCAATTCCGGGAGGGTCGCGCATTCCTTCACGGAAATTTTGCGAGCGTCGATGTGAAGCGCCCGGAGGGGGTCGCCGTCGCGTTATGTGAATGACGGACCGGCGGCGCCGCAATGTGACCGCGGAGTCACGTGTGCCGCTCGGGGTACCCCCACCTGGCGGGAAGCCCGGGGCCAGGAGGAGGGTCGGGTGCGACGGCCTGGGAACGGCTCGGTAACCTAAGGCCGCTGACAGACACTTAGGGCGGCTTTATAAGGGGAGCCGCCCGCGCGTTCAAGGAGTTGCCGCCGCCGTGAGCAGCAGCCTTCGACGCGGCGCCCTCGCCGCCTCCGCCATCGTCTTCTCGATCGCCTCGCTCGCCGCCTGCGGCGCCGGAAACAACGCCCAGACCCTGGAGATCAAGCCGGACAACGCGGCGACCAGCGTGGGCGACATCAAGATCCAGAACGCTCTGGTCATCACCCAGCCCGACCTGAAGTCGACGGGTCCCGCGGTGATCTCCGCGACCCTGTTCAACTCCGGGCGCACCGACCAGACCCTCCAGTCGATCACCCTGGACGGCAGTGGCACCTCCGCCCAGCTCAAGCCGGCCAAGGGCCAGAGCCTGACCGTTCCGGCGGGCGGCTCGCTGATCCTCGGCGGCAAGGACAACGCGTCCGCGACGCTGCCCAGCGGCCGTGAGGCCGTCCAGGACGGCAACGCCCAGAAGATCACCTTCACCCTGAGCAAGACCGGCCAGGTGAGCCTGCGCGCCTTCGTCGTCCCGGCCACCAGCTACTTCGACAAGTGGGGCCCGAGCCAGATCCCGTCCGCCCCGGCCGGCGCCCCCGCCGCCACCCCGTCCGGCAGCGCGAGCGCGTCCGGCAGCGGCAAGCCGGAGAGCGGCCACAAGGCGAGCCCGTCGGCCACCGCGTCCGGTGCCGCCGCCACCCCGCACGACTCGGCGTCGGCGTCGGCCGCCGGCCACTGACCCGCTCCACGCCGAAGGGCGGCACCCGCGCGGGTGCCGCCCTTCGGCGTACGCGGGGCCGCAAGCGGCCTACGGCTCGAACTTGTAGCCCAGACCCCGCACCGTCACCAGGTACCGCGGCGCGCCCGGGTCCGGTTCGATCTTGGCGCGCAGGCGCTTGACGTGGACGTCGAGGGTCTTGGTGTCGCCCACGTAGTCGGCGCCCCAGACGCGGTCGATGAGCTGCATGCGGGTGAGCACGCGGCCCGCGTTGCGCAGCAGCATCTCCAGGAGGTCGAACTCCTTGAGCGGCAGGTCGACCTTGGAGCCGCCGACGGTGACCACGTGCCGGTCGACGTCCATGCGGACCGGGCCCGCCTCCAGCGCGGCCGGGGTGACCTCCTCCGGCTCGCCGCGCCGGCGCAGCACCGCGCGGATGCGGGCGACCAGCTCGCGGGAGGAGAACGGCTTGGTGACGTAGTCGTCGGCTCCTATTTCGAGCCCGACCACCTTGTCGATCTCGCTGTCCTTGGCGGTCACCATGATCACGGGGACGTTGGAACGGCCGCGCAGCTGGCGGCAGACCTCGGTGCCGGGCAGGCCCGGCAGCATCAGGTCGAGGAGGACCAGGTCGGCGCCGTTGCGCTCGAACTCGTCCAGGCCGTCGGGGCCGGTCGCCGCGACGGCGACCTCGAAGCCCTCCTTGCGGAGCATGTACGACAGGGCGTCGGAGAAGGACTCCTCGTCCTCGACGACGAGCACACGGGTCACGGAAGGACCTCCGGGGCGGGTAGCGATGCGTACGGGGATGAGTCGGTGGGTCCGTCCTCGTCGTCGAGGCCGGGGTGCTGCTGTGCGCGGTCGCGGGCCGCGCCCGCCTCCGGCAGCCTGAGAGTGAAGGTGGAGCCCTGGCCCTCGGCGCTCCAGACCGTGACCTCCCCGCCGTGCGAGGCGACCACGTGCTTGACGATGGCGAGGCCCAGACCGGTGCCGCCGGTGTCCCGGGAGCGCGCCGGGTCGACGCGGTAGAAGCGCTCGAAGATGCGCTCCTTGTCCTTGTCCGAGATGCCGATGCCCTGGTCGGTCACGGCCAGCTCGATCATGTCGCCGCCGGGCGCGTTGACCCGGCGCGCGGCTATGCCGACGCGGGTGCGGGCCGGGGAGTAGTTGACCGCGTTCTCGACCAGGTTGCCGAGGGCGGCGGCCAGCTGGCCGCGGTTGCCCCACACGTGCAGGTCCGCCGTGCCTCCGGCCGCCATCGTGATCTGCTTCGTGCCCGCCTGGTGGCGGCAGCGGTCGATGGCCTCGGCGACCAGCTCGTCCACCCGGACGGGCTCGGCGTCCTCCAGCGGGTCGTCGTTCTGCACCCGGGAGAGGTCGATCAGCTCCTGCACCAGGTTGGTCAGGCGGGTCGCCTCGATCTGCATCCGGCCGGCGAAGCGCTGTACGGCCTCGGGGTCGTCGGAGGCGTCCATCACGGCCTCGGAGAGCAGGGACAGCGCGCCGACGGGTGTCTTCAGCTCATGGCTGACGTTCGCCACGAAGTCCCGGCGCACCGCCTCGATCCGGCGGGCCTCCGTCAGGTCCTCGACCAGCAGCAGGACCAGGCGGGAGCCGAGCGGGGCCACGCGCGCGGAGACGGCGAGGGCCTCGCCGCGTCCGGTGCCGCGCCGGGGCAGGTCCAGCTCGACCTGCCGTATCTCCCCGTCCCGTCTGGTGTCCCGGGCCATCTGGAGCATGGGCTCGACGGCGAGCTTGCCGCCGCGGACCAGCCCGAGGGCGTAGGCGGCGGAGCTGGCCTTGACCACGGCGTCGGCCTCGTCGAGGACGACTGCGGAGGAGCGGAGCACGGACAGTACGGTGTCCACGCCGGGCGGGAGTACGGGATCAGTGTGCAAGGAAGTCCTGGTCGGTCGCTTCTGGTCGCGTTCGCTCCAGCGGAACGCCAGCATGGCGATGACACCGGTGAGCACCCCGGCGATCGCTGCCGCTGCGGCGACCGCCGCGTTCACGTCCATGCCTCCAGGTTAGGCACGGGGTGAGACATGACCACAGCCGTCGAGGTGCGACCTCGAACACTCGTCGCCCAGAGTTCACCTTGCAGCCAGTATTGGTTCATTTGGGGTGGCGGAAACGGACGGGTGCGGGGCACAACGTGGGAGCGTGGGGACCAAGCACACCGATGAGAGGGAACCCTGATGCGGGACGCGTACCACGAGGAACTGGACTCGATCGGCGACGGACTGGTGGAGATGGCCCGGCTGGTCGGATCGGCGATCGGGCGCGCCACGACCGCCATCCTCGACGCCGACCTCAAGCTGGCCGAGAGCGTGATCGAGGCCGACAAGAAGGTCGACGAACTCCAGCACGACCTGGAGGCCAGGGCGATAGCCCTGCTGGCCCGGCAGCAGCCGGTGGCGACGGACCTGCGGATCGTCGTGACGTCGCTGCGCATGTCCGCCGACCTGGAACGCTCCGGCGACCTCGCCCAGCACGTGGCGAAGCTCGCGCGGCTGCGCTTCCCGAACCGGGCCGTTCCGCACGACCTGCACGCCACCATCCTGGAGATGGGCCAGCTCGCCCAGCGCCTGATGGCCAAGGCCGCCGAAGTGCTCGTGACCAAGGACGTCGACCTCGCCCTCCAGCTGGAGCAGGACGACGACGAGATGGACCTGCTGCACCGCACGCTCTTCCAGCACCTGATCGACGAGCGCTGGAAGCACGGCATCGAGACGGCCGTGGACGTCACCCTGCTGGGCCGCTACTACGAGCGCTACGCCGACCACGCCGTGGCCGTCGCCAAGCGCGTCGTCTACCTGGTCACCGGTGAGCACGCGGACGAGCTGCAGCCGGACATCCAGCCGGTGACGGGCACCGAGGGGGCGTAACCCCTGCGGGCCGGGGCGGTCCGGGTCCCCGAACGCCTCCGTGCGCCGTTGATGCGCCCGGCGGAACGGGCATGGAATGGGCGAGGGCACCCTGCCCCAGGTCTAGGAGGGACCCATGGCCGAATCCCCCAGCACCACGCCCGACCCGACGCAGGAGCAGGAGACCGGGCAGCCCGCCGAGATCAGGAGCCTTCCGCTGTTCGGCGCGTGCGGCTGCGGCTCCGGCTGCGGCTGCGGGTGCCAGTCGGGCAACCCCTGCCAGTGCGGCTGAACGGCACGTCCGGGCCGGTGTGAGCGCGGTTCACACCGGCCCCCGCCGTACCGGATGCCCCGTCCTCACCTCGGGCGCAGCATGGAAGGAGCGGGTGGAAGGACAGCCGGCGCGAAGAGGAGGTGTCGGGTCATGGCCAAGTTCATCGACGTGCACCGTGGCATGGAGGGCATCACGGCCGACCAGCTGATGGAGGCGCACCGGGCCGACCTCGCCGTCGAGGCGGACGAGTCCGTGCACTTCGAACACGCCTGGGCGGACCCGGAGTCCGGCACCGTCTACTGCCTCTCGGAGGCACCTTCCGCGGATGCCGTCCAGCGCGTCCACGAGCGCGCCGGCCACCGGGCGGACGAGGTGCACCCGGTCCCGCTGGAGGTGTGACGGCGACGCGGGCGGCGCGCCCTCCACGTCACCGGACGTCACGCCCGTCCTCTCCGAGGGGACCCGGGGAGCCACCGCCGTACGGGCGGGCCGGGCCGTCGCCGTCCGTCTCCGGCCGGAAGCTCAGCCGTCGGGTCAGGACCTCCCGGGCCACCTGGCTGACCGTGCGGCCGTCGGCGTACGCGCGGGCCCGCAGCCGGTCCAGGGCCTGCTCGGGGTCCACGTCCAGCTGCACCATCACCATGCCGACCGCCTGGTAGACCTCGGTGTGCCCGGCCTCGGAGGCCGCCACCCAGCACGCCACCTCCCTCTCGATGTCCTCCTCGGTGCCCCCGCATCCGTGGCGGCCCGCCTGGAGGTTCATCAGCGCCAGCGTGACCGCGTCCCGCACCCACAGCGCCACCCGCAGATCGGGCTCCGCGAGACCGCCCGCCTGTTCGCTGTACAGGTCGAGGGTGCCGATGGCGGCGCCGCCGACGCCGAGCGGCAGCGAGAACACCGCGCGGACGCCGAGACCCACCGCCTCGTGCGCGAAGACCGGCCAGCGGCGGACGTCGGGGCCCCGGGTGAGGTCGGCGGCGAGGACCGGTGCGCCCTGGTCGAGGGCCGTCTGGCAGGGGCCGTCGCCCACCGTGTACTGCAACTCCGCCAGCCGGGCGGCGACCCGGTCACTGGCGCACCAGGTCATGCGGACGCCCCTGCCGCCGGAGATGGACACCGAGGAACCGGTGACCGGCAGCAGCCGCACGCACGCCGCGCACAGCGCGCCGGGCACCGCCCGGGGCTCATCGGCACTCCGGGCGGCGGCGGCCAGTGTCTCGCCGACCCGCCGCCGCACCTCGGCGTCGGGCGGCCCACCGCCACCCGCGCACGACCCGGAGTTCTCGGGCGGCATGTTCATCACCCCCGGCGCGACGCGGTCTCCGCCGGCATGATCGACCGGCGTCCGCCTGCCGAGTTCCCAGGAAGGCGGAAGTAACTGCGCGTCTGCGCGGACAGCGGCCCCGCACGCCGGCGCACCCCCCTCGCGGGACGTTCCGCGGGTCCTGCGAGAGTGGGCCCGTGCTGCTGGATCCTGAGAAGACCCTGTTCGTGCGCGGGGCCACGCCCGTGCTGCTGCTGGCCGGGGCGCCTGCCCACGACGCGCTGCCGGTGCTGAACGCGCCCGGCGGGGCCGTACCGGTGTGCGAGGGGTGGAGCATCGCCCCCCGGCTCACCCTGTGCGTCGTGGACGGACCCGGCGATCACGGCCTCGTCGTGCCCGCCCTCGCCGCCCCGGTGACCGGCGAGGACGGAGCGCCCGGCGACATGGGCGACTGGTGCGGGGACGCCGAGCGGGCGGGCGGAGCGGTCGTGCTGTGGCTGGACCGGCTGCCCGAGACCCTCGACTGGACCGCCCTGCTCTCCTCGGGCACGGCCCGCGGCGGCTTCCTGCCCGCTCTGTGAGGCAGGGGTAGGGGTACGAGCGGCGGCACTACGGCGCCGGCCACGCGGTGCCTGACAGGTGAGGCACACGGAGTGGCGCGAGCGGCGGCACGAACGGCGCCGGACCACGCGGTGCCCGACTAGGCCGTACGGACCTCGGACCCGGCGTCCGCCCGCGCCCGGGCCGGGGCCGGCCGCTCCGCCGGCAGACGGCGCATCAGCACGCCGTAGCCGAGCCCGGCCGCCGTACCGACCACCGCGCACATCCCCCACAGCCACCCGGCGCCGAGGTGGTCGATCACCGTGCCCGACATCAGGGGCGCGATCAGCGCGGCGACGGACCAGGAGAGGGTGTACATGCCCTGGTAGCGCCCGCGACCGTGCACCGGGGAGAGGCGGACGACGAGGCCCGTCTGGGTCGGGGCGTTGACGATCTCGGCCAGCGTCCACACGCACACGGTGACCATGAAGACCCCGACCGAGCCGGCGAACGCGGTGAGCCCGAAGCCGTATCCCGCGAGGAGCGAGGAGGCCACCAGGAGGGTGCGCGGGTCCCGGTGCTCGATGAACCGGGTCACGGGGATCTGGAGCGCGACGATCAGGATGCCGTTGACGGCGATGGCGAGGCCGTAGTCGGCTGGGGAGAAGCCGGCCCGCCCCATGGCCACCGGCAGTCCGACGGAACCCTGCTGGAAGACCAGGGCGACGAGGAAGGACAGCCCGACGACGGCCATGTACCGCCCGTCCCGCAGCACCGTGCCCAGGCTGACGCCGTCCTCCGCCTGCCTGGCCGTGACCGCCGGCCGCGACTCCGGCACCTTGGCGTAGACGACGACCGCGCAGGCCAGGGTCATCCCGGCCTCGATCAGGAACCCGGCGAGATAGCTGAACTCGGCGATGAACCCGGCGGCCATGGAGGAGACGGCGAAGCCCAGGTTGATCGCCCAGTAGTTGAGGGAGAAGGCCCGCACCCGGTCCTCGGGGCGGACGATGTCGGCCATCATCGCCTGCACGGCCGGCCGGGAGGCGTTGGAGGCCATGCCGACGAGGAAGGCCACGGCGGCGATGGCGACCGGGTCGGTCATGAAACCGAGCAGGGCGACCGAGGCGGCGGTGGCGGTCTGCGCGATGAGCAGCGTGGGCCGCCGGCCGAGCCGGTCGGCCATCACCCCGCCGCCCAGCGAGGAGACGACCCCGCCGAGCCCGTGCAGGGAGGCGACGAGACCGGCGTACGAGGCGGAGTAGCCGCGGTCGAGCGTGAGGTAGAGGGCCATGAACGTGGCCACGAAGGCACCCAGCCGGTTGACGAGGGTGCTGGTCCACAGCCACCAGAACTCTCTGGGGAGCCCGGAGACGGATTCGTGGACGGCACGTCTCAAACGGGCTGGTGACATCGAGGATCCCCCACGTCGGTAAGCGGCTCAAGCGGTGAGCACAACTTACGAGCCGGAGGCGAGGCAACGCCACTCAATTAGCAGGACGCGTCAATCGACCCGCGCGCGGACGGCGCCGGCGCGCTCCGCGCGGTGCGGCGGGAGGCGTGGCCGGTGGCGACCGTGCGCCCGTCCGGCGCCCCCGTGCCCGACACGGCCCCCATCCCCCTTAGGTAGGCTCAAGGCCATGGCCGACGCACCGTACAAGCTGATCCTCCTCCGCCACGGCGAGAGCGAGTGGAACGCGAAGAACCTGTTCACCGGCTGGGTGGACGTCAACCTGAACGAGAAGGGCGAGAAGGAGGCAGTCCGCGGTGGCGAGCTTCTGAAGGACGCCGATCTCCTCCCCGACGTGGTCCACACGTCCCTCCAGAAGCGCGCGATCCGCACGGCCCAGCTGGCACTGGAGGCCGCGGACCGCCACTGGATCCCCGTCCACCGCTCCTGGCGCCTGAACGAGCGCCACTACGGCGCCCTCCAGGGCAAGGACAAGGCGGCGACGCTCGCCGAGTTCGGCGAGGAGCAGTTCATGCTCTGGCGCCGCTCGTACGACACCCCGCCCCCTCCGCTGTCGGACGACTCGGAGTTCTCCCAGGCCCACGACCCGCGCTACGCGACGATCCCGCCGGAGCTGCGCCCGCGCACGGAGTGCCTGAAGGACGTCGTCTTCCGGATGCTCCCCTACTGGTACGACGCGATCGTCCCCGACCTGCTGACCGGCCGCACGGTCCTGGTCGCCGCCCACGGCAACAGCCTGCGCGCCCTGGTCAAGCACCTGGACGGCATCTCCGACGCGGACATCGCGGGCCTGAACATCCCGACCGGCATCCCCCTCTACTACGAGCTGGACGCCGACTTCAAGCCGGTCACCCCCGGCGGCAAGTACCTGGACCCGGAGGCGGCGGCGGCCGCGATCGAGGCGGTCAAGAACCAGGGGAAGAAGAAGTAACCCTGTTTGATCAAGCCCCTTGCCTGCGGTTTCTCCGTGGGCAGGGGGCTTCTCGCTGCCGCCGGGTCCCTGGGGCCGTTGGGGCGAGGGAGCCGTGCGCTCTCCGGGCTCCGGTTCTTCTCTCCACTCCACTCTGGCGCCGGCGCTCAGGAGCAGAGCGACAGCGGACTGGGCCCCGTCCGCAGACAGCCCCTCAAAGGAGAGTGACGGGCGCTCGGCGCGCCAGGACCCGGCTGTGCCACAGGCTCAGCCCGGTCACCTCGCGCACTGTTCGGGTCACGTCCGTCTCGCGGGGCCCGCAGTCGATGAGCACCACCTCGTGGGACGGGTCGTCGCAGAGCGGCGTGTAGTACTCGGTGGACTCCTCGTCGGACATCTCGCCCTTCTGCCTCAGCGGAGCGGCCCACGCCCGCTGTCAGACCCAGCCACCAGAATCCACCCATGCTGATAGCGACCAACGGCCGTGGATACGAGCTGAAGCGCCCCACGAAGCCGGCAGTGGGAACCATGCTCGCCAACCTGAGACGCGGCAACGAGTACTTGATCCTTGAGCGCCGGGACGAGGAACGGGAGGGCGACTGGTAGCCGACGGCGAGGACGAGCCGACCGCTTAGAGCTGTGCAGTAACCGCCGCCACTGACAACGCGGGATGACGAAGCCCGAGGGCCGCTCTGCCGAGAACGAAAGACGTTCGGCTTCCGGGTGAATCGAGCCGTCAGGTGAGTGGCGACCGGCGTCGCAGCGGGTACGTCATCGTGCTGTCGGATAAGAAGCGGTCAGGGAGCAGCGCCATGCCGAAGTTCCTCATCCAGGCCACCTACACGCCGGACGGCACGAAGGGGCTGCTCAGGGAAGGCGCCAGCGGTCGCCGCGACGCCGTCGACCGGGTCGTCGCCGACCTCGGTGGGACGGTCGAGGCCATGTACTTCGCCTTCGGGGAGGACGACCTCGTGTGCATCATCGACCTCCCCGACCCCGTGTCGATGGCCGCCGTCAGCCTCACCGTCAAGGCCAGCGGCGCCCTCCGCACCCGGGCCACTCCCCTCCTCACGCTCGAAGAGATCGACGAGGCCGCCCGCCGGGAGGTCGCCTTCCGCGCTCCCGGCGCGTAAGCCGGACATGCCTGCTCGCCCTTAAGGGCACTCGGTCGGTGAGCGTGGAGGTACCGAGATGAGTGCCGGAGAGAAGGCCAAGGCAAAGGCCGAACAGGTTGTGGGAAAGGCCGTGCGAACGCTGGCTCACGCGGTGCACAAGAATGATCTCGCGGTAAAGGGTGCCGCCCTCGAAGCGCGGGGCAGGTTGCGCGGCGCGAAAGAGGGGGCCAAGAGCGCCTTCAAGCGCTGAGACTCCCAGCGGGCAGGCCCCTTGCCTGCGCGTTTCTCGCGGGCAAGGGGCCAATTTCTGCCTCGGAGGCGTCAGTCGATCTTCTCTCCGTCGTGCGAACCGCCCTTACAGACGTTGTCCGTCAGGTCGGCCGTTCCGCCGCCCTGCTTGCACTCGGAAGGGGTGACGTAGGAGTGGGCGCCCTGCGCGCCGGCGGCGATGGCGTTGGCGGCGCCTGTGAGGCCGAGGCCGGTGAGGGCTGCCGTGGCGATGACGGCGGCGAGGGTTCGTCGAATGCGCATGTGGTTCCCCTTTCACGGATTGCCTCGGTTGGGGCACTAATCAGCTTGATCTTCACCCATGTGGGTGGCACGCCACGTTGGGCCATTCGGGTGACAGCGCGGTCGGGGCGGCGCCGGGCAGACCGGCAGGAGATCCGGTCTGCCCCTCACGGCAGGGAAATGATCGCCGAGAGCGTCCAGAGCAGTGCCAGGGCGCCGAGGACCAGGGAGAGCCCGCCGTAGACCCAGATGTTCATGTGTCTGTCGTAGGCGACCAGCATGATCCGCTCCGGGTCCTCCGGCCGGTACAGAAGCTCCACCGTGTCGCCCTCCGACAGTGGGCTGCGTAGCGCGTGGGCCCCGCCCTCACCCACGACCTCCCGGCCGCCGGGGAGCGCGTAACGGACCTGGGGGTACAACTGGGCGTCCCCGTCCCCGTCCGTCGTTTCCCGGATGCCGACGACGATGCCCGTGGTCCGGATGCCGCGCCGGCGGACTCCATGGACGCGCCAGGCCTCGCGCCCCATCGCCACGGCGGCACCGGCGAACACCACCGCGAACAACGTCCAGACCAGGAACTCCCCCACGGCTCAGACAGCCCTCATGCCTCCGCCACCACGGCTTCCGACACCGCGTCCCTCATCGCGCGCCACGTCCGGGGCCGCTGCGGTGCCAGCCGTGCGACCACGCGGCCCAGCCAGTCGGGATCGCCCAGGAGGTGGGCCTGGCCGACGTCGATGACCTGCGTCGTCAGCAGCTGGAGGAAGACGAGGTGGGCGCTGGGATAGTGGCGGGGGTGCCGGTCGAAGCGGGCGGTCCAGTTCTCGTAGGGGTGGCGCAGCGTCATGTGCAGGTAGCCGCTGCCGCGCCCGCGCCAGGGGCCGGGCAGACCGCCGAGCAGGCCGCCGAAGCCGTTCGACCCCCTGCCCGGGTACTTGCTGCCCATGGTGAGGTTCATGCCCAGCATGATCCGCGTCCACGGGATCAGCCGGCCTTCCGAGGCGGGCCGGTGCTGGCACAGCCCGTCCCTGCGGAATTCCACCCAATGGTCCTTGCCGGGGTCTCCTACCACCCAGCGACCGTGGGACAGTTCCAGCGGTCCCAGGGCCGCGACCATCCACTTGTCGCCGAAGCTGTGCGCAGTCATCTCCGCCCCCCCCTGATCGCCCCCTGGAGTCCTCACAGTCTCGGCGATCAAGCTGTCCGAGTCCACCGCGCCCGGCCTCTCGCGGCCCGCACGCGGCTGCGCCCGCCCCCGGCCCGACCGGCACCCGGCGCCGTACCGTGGCGCCGGGTGCCGGTCTCCCGCGCGGGCTCAGGACAGCTGCGGTACGCAGCCGAACCAGTTCACCGCGTGGCCGTCCTTCGTGTAGCCCATGCACCTCAGCGTCTTGTCGTGCAGGGTGCTGGTCCCGGCGATGTCCTCGTCCAGGTAGTCCGTCTTGTGGCGTGGCTGGACGAGGGTGCCGACGTCGATGACGTACCAGCGGTGCTTCTGCTTCGGGATGTCGCAGCCGCGGGCGGTGACGTTGCGGCTCGGCCCTTCACTCCATATCGGGCGTTCGGCGCGCTCGCAGTGTGCCTTCTCGGATGCGGCGGCGGTGCCGGCGCCGGTGCCGAGCAGCGCCGCGGCGCCCAGGGCCGCCGCTGCGGCGGCGCCCAGCAGGCGGTGCGGGGTGCGGTTCATCAAGTGGTTCTCCCTGGCGGTCACAGTGACGGGACGGTGATGACGGGACGTTGATGACGGGACAGCTATGACGTATGACGGGGACAGTGATGACGGCCCGTGAACAACCCGTCGGCTTCTGTGATCGTCACACCCGTTCCGGCGCCCGTCCTGGTGAGTGCCCCGCCCGTCCCACGTCCCGGTGACGGGGGTGCTGCCAATGCAGCAGCGGGAGTGACGCAGGTCACTTTCCTGCGCGTCACATCCGCGGGCCACCCTCCGTCAATGAGGTGCAAGCAGCCGCAACCCACTCAGGAGCACACCATGGACGCTCGGCTCAACCTCTTCGCCAGCCCCGTCGCCGGCAAGGCGTTCAAGCACTTCAACGCGGCCGGCAAGGCGATCACGGAGTCCACGCTGCCCGCCGCCAGGCAGGAGCTGGTGAAGATCCGTGCCAGCCAGATCAACGGGTGCGGGTTCTGCACCGACATGCACACCAAGGACGCGCTGGAGGCCGGGGAGACGCAGACGCGGCTGAACCTGGTCGCGGCCTGGCGTGAGGCCACCGTGTTCACCGACGCCGAGCGGGCGGCGCTGGAGCTGGTGGAGCAGGGCACCCGGATCGCCGACGCGGCCGGCGGGGTCCCGGACGAGGTGTGGGCGAACGCCGCCAAGCACTACGACGAGGAGCAGCTCGCCGCACTGGTGGCCCTCATCGCCCTGATCAACGCCTACAACCGCGTCAACGTCATCGTCCAGCAGCCCGCCGGCGACTACGTCCCCGGCATGTTCGGCTGAGCCGGCCGGGGTCCTCACGGGTGCATGCGCGCACCCTTGAGGACCTTGTCCACCCCGTTCCTCGGGCCGTACACCGCCAGGCCCACGAGGTCCAGCTCGGCCGTCGGGACGGCGCGGACCGCCGCGCGGTTGTCGCGGTCGTTGCCCGTGGTGAACAGGTCCGCGGTGAACACCGCGCACGGCAGGGCACGGGTCAGTGCCCTGCCGTGCGCCGCCTTCAGGGTCTCCTTGCCGCCCTCGAAGACCAGCACCGGCTGGCGGAACATCGGCAGGTACGACACGCCGTCCGCGTCCTCGTACGGGTCGCCGACCACCTCGGGGAGCGTCGTACCCAGGCCGCTGACCAGGAACGCGGTCACGTTCAGGCGCTGCCAGGGTTCCAGGTCCTCGCGCAGCAGGACGGCGATCTTCGTGTCGAAACGGATGGGTTCAGTGTTCATGGACTGAGACTCGCGGCCGGGTCCCGGTCGCGTCTTGTACGTTTTTTGCATGGCCGCCGGGCAGGAACTCGTCAGCGCGTGGCGTCCCCGGGTGCCGGGCGTCACCGAGGTCTTCCACGCCCGCTTCACCGAGTACGCCTATCCGATGCACGTCCACGACGCCTGGACGCTGCTCATCGTGGACGACGGGGCCGTCCGGTACGACCTGGACCGGCATGAGCACGGCACCCCGCTCGACACCGTGTCGCTGCTGCCGCCGCACGTGCCGCACAACGGGTCGCCGGCCACGCCGGGGGGTTTTCGCAAGCGGGTCGTCTATCTGGACAGCAGCCGGCTCGGCGAGGAGTACATCGGTCCGGCCGTGGACTCCCCCGATCTGCGGGATCCCGTGCTCCGGCTGCGCGTCGGGCAGTTGCACGCCGCCCTCGCGCGGCCCGGCGACGAGCTGGAGGCGGAGAGCAGGCTGACCCTCGTCGCGGAGCAGCTGCGCCACCGGCTGCGGCGGCGGCGCGCGGCCGGGGGACGGCAGGACGGTCCCGTACTCGCGCGCCGGCTGCGGGAGTTGCTGGACGCGCGGGTCGTCGACGGCGTCTCGCTGGAGGAGGCCGGCCGGCTGCTGCACGCTCATCCGGCGCATCTCATCCGGGCGTTCAGCGGCGCGTACGGCATCGCCCCGCACCAGTATCTGATGTCGCGGCGGGTCGGGCGGGCCCGGCGGCTGCTGCTGGACGGGGTGCCGCCGGGCGAGGTGGCCCCGGTGGCCGGGTTCTACGACCAGGCCCATCTCACCCGGCACTTCAAGAGGCTGGTCGGGGTGACCCCGGGGCGTTACCGGAACAGGGCGCGCTGAGCCTCGTGCAGGTTGCGCGGGCGCACGGCGTCCGTGGTGCCGTACAGCTCCAGGCGGGAGTGCAGGTCGCCGGTGAAGTCGGGGACGTCGGTCTGGTCGAACTCGCGGACCTCGTCGATGCCGACGGTCGCCGAGTACGGGGCAAGGCCGTCGATCTTCACGAGGCCGGCCCGGCCGTTGGTGACCCGGATGTTCCAGTGGGTGAACCGGGCGCCGAAGAGCGGGCCGGCGCTGGCGTCCCCGCCGTGGCGGCCGTTGTTGTTCACGGTGATGTCGGTGCGGACGTTGGCGAAGGGCAGGCCGCGGTGGCTGTCGAAGGTGCCCATCCGCATGTCGCCGCGCGACCAGACGTTGTGGGAGGAGAGTCCTTCGACGTTGATGCCGTGCAGTTGTGTGTTCGCGGGGGCGGGGACCGTGCGCTCCTCGATGGTGAAGTCCTCGATCAGGTTGTCGTGGGAGCCCTCGCGGCAGAAGTACGGGTGGTGCGAGCCCCGGCCGGCGACCCGGGTGCGGCGCAGGGTGCAGGCGGAGGCGGCGACCAGGCCGAAGCCGTTGTCGACGTGGCGGACCGTGACGTCGTCCACCCAGCAGTCGTAGGCGCACTGGAGGACGACGCCGTTGTAGCCCTTGTCGAGGAGGTGGGGGGACTGCGGGGTCTGGACCGCTTCCAGGGTCAGGCCTTCGACGCCCGATCCGGTCAGCTCCGTGACGTGCGTGGTCAGGCGCGGGTCCCATTCCGGGCGGATGTCGAGGGGGAGGGGGCGTTCCAGGGTGACGCGCCGGCCGTGGACGCGGTGGACGCGGACGGGCCATTCGTAGGGGACGTACGACGTCAGTTTCGTCTTGTCGTCCCAGACGTACGCCGCCGGGCCGGGGCCGTCGCCCGCCATGTGCTGGAGGAGGGTGTGGGCGGCGTCGTCGGCGAGGCGGAGCAGGACGAGCCGGCCGGGGTGGAGGCCGGAGGGGTCGGCGACGGTGACCGTCCACGAGCCGCGCTGCGCCGGTGCGACGGTGGTGAGGGTCGTCCACTCGTCGCGCCGGTTGCCGGTCCAGCCCTCGAAGGGCCAGGCCCGGTCCCTGATGGCGGCGGTCAGGGACTCCCAACGCGCCCTCGGCGCCAGCCAGATGAGGCCGCCCGCCCAGGACCAGGAGGACTTGTCGCCGCCGTAGCGGGAGCCGTAGACGCCGATCAGTTCGGTGAGGTTCTTCGTCGCGTACAGGGTGGTGCGGCCGCTGCCGGCGCCCCGCAGGACGACGTGGGAGTCTCCGAGGCGGATGACGTCGTCGATGCGGTAGGTGCCGGGCGGGATGGTGACCGTGCCACCGCCGGCCCTTCCGGCGGCGGCGATGGCACGGTTGATCGCGGGGGCGCAGTCCGTGGTGCCGTCGGGTACGGCGCCGTACGCGGTGACGTCGGCGACGACCCGGGGGCGGGCCAGGCGGCTCGCTCCGGCCCGGTAGCCCGCCCGGCCGATGTACGGGATCTGCGGGTGGGTGAGCGGGGTGCGGGTGAACTCCCGCCACAGTGCGGGGGGTTCGGCCGCCCGCGCGGTGCCGGTCGCGGCGCCCAGGGCCACCGCGGTGGCACCGGCGAGCAGGGTCCGCCTGGTGAGGTGCGCGTTGCTCATGTCCACCCGCCCCTTTTCTTCCCCGCATTCATGGATATGAATGACGTTCAGGAATGCGTTGGCGGTGAGCATGCCACCGCGCCCGGCGAGCGGGAAAGGGGTCGTACCGAAGAAAAGCGAGCGTCAGTCCGCCGGACGGTCGATCAGGTGCATGAACGCCTCCAGGTTCCGCGTGGACTCGCCCCGCGCCACCCGCCAGGCGTACTCCTTGCGGATCGAGGAGGCGAAGCCCAGCTCCAGCAGCGTGTTGAAGGCGCCGTCGGCCGCCTCCAGGACCTGGCCGAGGAGCCGGTCGACCCCGTCCGGGGTGACGGCGTCCAGGGGCAGCCGGGCGGTGACGTAGACGTCGCCGAGGTGGTCCACGGCGTAACTCACGCCGTACAGCTTGAGGTTGCGCTCCAGCAGCCAGCGGTGGACGCCCGCCTCGTTCTCGTCGGGGTGGCGGACGACGAAGGCGTTCAGGGAGAGGGAGTGGCGGCCGACGAGGAAGGACACCGTGGTGGACAGCTTGCGCGTCCCGGGAAGCTTGACCACGTAGGTCCCGGGCTCGGGGCTCTCCCACTCCAGCTCCGCGTCCCGGAAGACGCTCTCCAGGACCTGGCCGGCCTTCTCGACATCACCCATGGTGGGAGCGTACGCGACGGCGGTGGGACTGGGTCGCGGCCGTGTAGACGTCGGCGGTGGCGGCGGCAGCCGCGTCCCAGCCGAAGGACTGGGCGTGCCGGGCGGCGGCCCGGCCCATGCGCGCCGCCAGCGCCGGTTCGTCGGCGAACCGGCACAGGACGCGCGCGTAGTCGGCCGGATCGTGGCCCTGGACCAGGAAGCCGGTCTCGCCGTCCCGCACGGCCACCGGCAGACCGCCCACCGAGGCCGCGAGCACCGGGGTGCCGGAGGCCTGCGCCTCTATGGCGACCAGACCGAAGGACTCGCTGTACGACGGCATGACCAGGACGGACGCGGCCCGGAACCAGTCCGCCAGCTGCTCCTGGCCGACCGGCGGGCGGAACCGCACGACGTCCGCGATGCCGAGCCGGGCCGCGAGCTTCTGGAGCCCCTCCGGCTTGGCGAGCCCGCTGCCGCTGGGACCGCCGACGACCGGGACGAGGATGCGGGAGCGCAGCTCCGGACGCTCGTCCAGCAGGACGGCCACGGCGCGCAGCAGGATGTCCGGCGCCTTGAGGGGCTGTATGCGGCCGGCGAAGAGCGGGATCAGGGCGTCCCGCGGGAGACCGAGCCGGGCGCGGGCGGCGGCGCGGGCGTCGCCGGCCGGGCCGGGCGTGCCGTCCTGCGGGGAGCCGCCCTTCGGGAAGGGGCGGAAGCGGTCCAGGTTCACGCCGGGGTGGACGACGGCGACCTTCGCAGGGTCGGCCGCGTAGTGCTGGACCAGCTCGCCGGCCTCCTCGGCGGTGTTGGCGATCAGCCGGTCGGCGGCGGCGACGATCTGGGTCTCGCCGATGACCCGGGCGGCGGGCTCGGGGGTGTCGCCGTCGGCCAGGTTGGCGTTCTTGACCTTGGCCATGGTGTGCATGGCGTGGACCAGGGGCACGCCCCAGCGCTGGGCGGCGAGCCAGCCGACGTGGCCGGAGAGCCAGTAGTGGGAGTGGACCAGGTCGTAGTAGCCGGGGCGGTGGCCGGCCCAGGCCTGCATCACGCCGTGGGTGAAGGCGCACAGCTGGGCCGGGAGGTCCTCCTTGGCCAGGCCCTCGTAGGGGCCCGCGTCGACGTGCCGGACGAGGACGCCGGGGGCCAGCTCGACCGCAGGGGGCAGGCCGCCGGCCGTGGCCCGCGTGAAGATCTCGACCTCGATGTTGATCGCGGCCAGCCGCTGGGCCAGCTCCACGATGTAGACGTTCATGCCGCCCGCGTCGCCGGTGCCGGGCTGGTGGAGCGGGGAGGTGTGCACGGAGAGCATGGCCACCCGGCGGGGCCTGCGGTACAGCCGGAGCCGCGCGCCGGCCGACGGGGAGCGTCGCCCGAGCCTGCTGACGTACTGGCTCACCTGGCGTTCCTCCTTGCTGCGGGCATGGCTGACGGGGGCCCACCTCGCCCTCCAAGGTGGTCCAACAGCGGGCGGGTGCCCGGCCATTTCCCGATCAGGCCGCTTTGCCCAATCATTACCCGGGATCGATCAACGGTTCGAATGCGGTCGGCGTCCGCGGCGGTGCGCCCCTGAGGGGGGCGGGGAACCGCGCGACCAGCCACGACGCACCCGCGGCGGGCGGACGGCCGCAGCCCCCGACGGGCGCACGCTTACCCTCGTACCCATGACAGCCCGCACAGCCACCCGGCCCGTAGGAGCGGTGACGCGCGGGACGACCAACCCCAACCGGCTCCGCCGCATGGACCGCTGGATCGCGGCCACGCACGGCGCCGAGCTGCGCCGCGCGAGCGATCCCGTGGCGATCGACCTGGGCTACGGCGCCGCCCCCTGGACCGCCGTGGAGCTGCTGACCCGGCTGCGCGCGGCAGCGCCCCGCACGCGTGTCGTCGGCATCGAGATCGAACCGGAGCGGGTGGCGGCGGCCCGGCCGTACGAGCGCGAGGGGCTGGCCTTCCGGCACGGCGGCTTCGAGATCCCGGTCCCCGGGCGCCCGGTGCTCATCCGGGCCGCCAACGTGCTGCGCCAGTACGACGAGGGGGAGGTCGCGGCGGTGTGGGAGCGGCTGCGCGCGCGGCTCGCCCCGGCGGCCGGCGGCTCGCGCGGCGGGCTGCTGGTCGAGGGGACGTGCGACGAGATCGGGCGCCGGCACGTGTGGGTGGCGCTCGGTCCGGAGGGTCCGCGCACCGTCACCTTCGCCACCCGGCTGGGCTCCCTGGACCGCCCGTCCGACCTCGCCGAGCGCCTGCCGAAGGCGCTGATCCACCGCAATGTCCCGGGCGAGCCGGTGCACGCCTTCCTCCGTGACTTCGACCGCGCCTGGGCCGCCGCCGCGCCCTACGCCTCCTACGGCGTCCGGCAGCGCTGGCTGCGCGCGGTGCGGGACCTGACCGCCGACTGGCCCGTCACCGACTCCCCGGCCCGCTGGCGGCAGGGCGAAGTGACGGTGGCATGGGGGGCGTTGGCACCCCGGCTCTGAGTGCCGGCGTCGTCCCGGCCTGCCGGCGGCGTCCCTGCCTTGCCGGCGTCGTCCCGGCCCTGTCGGCGGCGGCACCCGTGTCCGCCTCCGCCGCGGCGTCACCCGTTCGAGGTGCCGACGAACGGAACGATCTCCGTGCGTCGTTCGTCACACCGGCGAGGAGATCGTCGTATCCGGCGGTGAGCGGGGGAATTCCGGTGTCCGACGGCCTCTGTCGCTTTGCGCGCGGCCGTGGCACGATCCCTCATACACCCGTAAGTTACTGACGGTAAATCAGTTTGGGGGACAGGTATGGGACCGGGCGAGCGCGGCCTGCTCACGGCCGCCCTGACCGTGATCTGCGCGGTGACCGTTCTGTCGGCGCCCGGCACGGCGTTCGCCGCCGCCGAGCCCCTCCCCACCCCGTCGGCGACTCCCGGACCGACCCTGACTCCCGCGCCCGGCAAGGACCTTGAGGAGGTCCGCGCGAAGCTCGACAGGCTCTACCACGACGCGGCCGTGGCCACCGACGCCTACAACGCGGCCGAGGAGAAGGCGGAGAAGCAGTCCGCCGAGATCGTGGCGCTGGCGAAGAAGATCGTCGAGGGCCGGCGGAAGCTGGAGGAGCTCAAGGACCGGGCGGGCGCCGCCGCCCGCGACCAGTACCGCACCGGCGGCCTGTCCGACACCGCCCGGTTCCTGCTCAGCGACGACCCCGGCCAGTTCCTGGACGGCGCCGGCCGGGTGCTCCAGGGCCAGCAGGCGGCGAAGAAGCTGATGGACGAAAAGGCCCGTACGCAAGCGGAGTTGCGGCAGTACGCCGACGACGCCTCCGCCCGCTGGAAGAAGCTGGAGGCCAACCGCAAGGCCAAGGACGCCGCCAAGAAGAAGATCGAGCAGCAGATCGACGCGGCCGAGAAGCTCCAGTCCCGGCTGGAGAAGAAGGAGAAGGAGCGGCTCGCCGAGCTGGAGCGGGAGGCCGCGGCCAAGGCGCAGACCGCCTGGGTGGACACCGGCGTCCTCGAGGACGTCCACGGAAAGGCCTCCGCACAGGGCGAGAAGGCCGTGAAGTACGCCACGCAGCAGCTCGGCAAGCCGTATGTGTGGGGTGCCGAGGGCCCGGACTCCTTCGACTGCTCGGGCCTGACCTCCCAGGCCTGGGCGGCGGCCGGGCACCCCGTCCCGCGCACCTCGCAGGAGCAGTGGCGGCAGCTGAAGCACATCGACGTCAAGGACATGCGGCCCGGCGACCTCGTCGTCTACTTCGACGACGCCAGCCATGTCGGCATGTACATCGGCGACGGCGCGATCATCCACGCGCCGCGCCCCGGGCGGACGGTGACGATCACGGGCGCCGGCTCGATGCCGATCCTGGGGGTCGTACGACCGGACGCGTGACCGGCCGCGCGCGGCGCGGCGCGGGCCATGTCCCCGGTGACGCACGTCATGTGACCCACTGCACGCCCGATCCAGGCCCAAACTCCCCCGGGACGTGAGCTTCGTCATCCCGTCCGGGCCGTCGGCGTGTCCAACTGCGGTACGGAACGCGGCATATGACGGTGGCGGGCACCGGAGCGACGCGGCTCACACCATTCCATCGGGGCGGTCCCAGCCGCTATGGTCCCGGTCGGTGGGTCGAGACCCCTCGACGCCGCCGTGCCCTCGGGGGGAGGGAAGGAACCCAGGACAATGCCCGTACCCGTACCGCGGCAGAGAGCGATCCCGGCCGTGGAGAGTGGTCAGGCGCAGGCCGCCCGCGCAGTCGGCGGCCCCCTCAAGGAAGAGGCCCACCGCGACGCCACGGCCGTGAACGGCACCGGCGCCACTCTCACCCTGCTGCTGATCGAGGACGATCCGGCCGGCTCGCCGATCGTGCCCGACCTGCTGGACTCGGCCGGCAAGCCGATCCGCGTCCGCACCGCCCGCAACCTCACCGAGGCCGAGCGGCTGCTCACCGACGACGTCCACTGCATCCTGCTCGACCTGGCGCTCCCGGCGCCGGGCGGCAGCGACACCGACGACGAGCTGGCCGTGCTCCGGCACGTCCTCCAGCTCGCGCCCCGGCACGCCGTGCTCGCGCTGACCGCCTCCGGCGACGCCGAGCGCGGCGCCGAGGCCGTGCGCGTGGGCGCCCAGGACTACCTCTTCCGGGACGAGCTGGACGGCCGGCTGCTCAGCCGCGCCATCCGCTACGCGGTGGAGCGCAAGCGGTCCGACACGGCCGAGCGCCGGCTCGCCGAGGGCAAGATGCGCGCGCAGGAGAACCGCCGGCTGGAGCGCGGGCTGCTGCCCACGCCGCTGCTGGAGGGCTCCTCGCTGCGCTTCGCCGCCCGCTACCGCCCCGGCCGCTCCCGGGCGCTGCTCGGCGGCGACTTCTACGACGCCGTCCGCACCCCCGACGGCACCGTGCACGCCATGATCGGCGACGTCTGCGGGCACGGCCCGGACGAGGCCGCGCTCGGCGTGGAGCTGCGCATCGCCTGGCGGGCGCTGACCCTGGCGGGGCTGTGCGGGGACGAGCTGCTGAACACCCTCCAGCAGGTGCTGGAGCACGAGCGCGCGGACGACGAGATCTTCGCGACGCTGTGCACCGTGGACATCGCGCCCGACGGCCGCCGGGCCGGGCTGTGCCTGGCCGGCCATCCGGCCCCGCTGATCGCCCGCCCCGGCCGCCCGGCCCGGCTGCTCCCCTACGACAACAACGGCCCCGCCCTGGGGCTGCTGCCGGGCGCACGCTGGCCGCGGATGCAGGTCGAGCTGGGTGCCGAGTGGAGCCTGATGCTCTACACCGACGGGCTGATCGAGGGCCGGGTCGGTGAGGGCGGGGAGCGGCTCGGTCAGGAGGGCATGCTGGAGATGATCCGCCGGCAGCTCTCCGAGGGGCTGCGCGGGGAGGAGCTGCTGCGGGCCGCGGTGCACGAGGTGCGGGAGCTGAACGGGGGCGAGCTCACGGACGACGTGGCGGTCGTTCTGCTGGACCGGAGCCGGTGAGCCGCGGTCCGGGCCGGTGAGCCCCGGTCGAAGCCGGTAGGGCGGGATCCGTCAGCGACCGCCGTTGTACGGGCCGTACGGGCCGTCGCTGCTGCTTCCGCCCCGGCGGCGGCCCCAGCCCCGGCCGCCGCCCACCTGCTGGAGGGCGGGGCGGACGTCGACGATGTAGACGATGCTCGCGACGGCGCCGGCGATGGGGAGGATGGACAGGAGCGAGAACAGGTAGCTGACGACGAGGGCGATGCCGAGGATGATCAGCCAGAAGACCTTGTTCTGCTTGTCGGCGGCACGGAAGGCGTCCTCGCGCCGGAACGCGGCGTCGAACAGCCCGAACGCGGCCAGGGCCATCAGAACGATCTTCAAGATGCCCATGAAACCCGCGAAGCCCAACATCAGCATGCTGCCCACCGCCCGTTGATTCCCGATCCTGCTACGCCGCCACCGTACCCATAGAACGGGCCGGACACCCCAAAGGTGCCCGGCCCGGACCCGTCGTCGGCCGTGGTCACTTGGCCGGCGGCGTGGTCTTCTTCGCCGTGGGTGCGGTCTTGCGGGGGGCCGGCGCCTTCCTGGCCGCGGGCTTGCCGTCCGCGACCGGGTCGGCCTTCGCTGCGGCCGGCTTCGGCTGGTCGTCCTTGACCTCGACCGGCTCGGCCTTGCCCTCCACCGCGATCGCCAGGTCCTCGATCTCCTCGGCGGCCTCGCCGCGCCAGGTCTTCACGGCCTGCTCGCCGTGTTCGGCGACCCGCTCGTAGGTCTCGCGGGCCTTGACGGCGTACTCGGCGGCGACGCCGACGCTGCGCAGGGCGAGGTCCTGGGCGGTCTCGCCGAGCTTCTTGAGGTCGACGTCGATGGTCCCGATGAACTCGTTGACCTTGGCCTGGAGGGTCTCCTGCGCCTCCTTGGCGCGGGCGGTGGCCTTCTCCTGCACGGCCTTCGGGTCGGTGTTGCGCACGGCCTCGATGCGCGCCGGGGCCTCGGCACGCAGCTGCTCGACCAGGGCCGGCACCTTCTTGGCCTGCTGAAGCGCCAGGTCGGCGGTGCCGGCGGCGAAGTAGAGCGGGGTCGGGTTGCTGAGGGTCTTGCGCAGGTCGTCGGTGATGGCCATGGTGAGGGTCCTCCCGGATCGGATTCGCGTTCGGCTGGGTTGGTGTGGTCCGCGGCGGGCGTCCGGAGCCCTGGTCCGGCGTCAGCCGGCCGTCCGCCGCGGGCCGGCGTCCGTGTCACTTCCGGCGGCATCGCCTCCGCCGGCCGTACGGCCTGCGCCGCCGGTCCCCTGGTCCACGGGTCCGTCCCCGGGGCCGTCCTCCTCGGCGCGCTCGCCGATCCCGAAGCCGTTCTCCTTGCGGAAGGACTCGTAGATCTGGAGCAGCACCTGCTTCTGCCGCTCGTTGAGCGTGGGGTCGGCGAGGATGACGGCGCGCGTCTCGACCTCGTCCCGGTCCCGTTCCGCGTCGAGGATGCCGGCGCGGACGTACAGCGTCTCGGCGGAGATGCGCAGGGCCTTGGCGACCTGCTGGAGCACCTCCGCGCTGGGCTTGCGCAGCCCGCGCTCGATCTGGCTCAGGTACGGGTTGGACACCCCGGCGGCGTCGGCGAGCTGCCGCAGCGACAGCTGGGCGTTCCGCCGCTGTTCGCGCAGGTACTCACCGAGGTTGCCGACGTTCAGCGATGCCATGCCTCCACCTTGCCCCACCATCGCTAACAATTGCAAGCATCCCGCTTGCAAGAGTGTGTCGTGTCACCGGGAAGGGCGTCAGGAATGGAGAAGCGCCCCCCGCCGGGCCGCCGCTACGGTGGCCCGCATGGACGACGCCACCGCACAGCATGCCGCCGACAGTCATGACCTGATCCGTGTGCACGGGGCACGCGAGAACAACCTCAAGGACGTCAGCGTCGAGATCCCCAAGCGCCGGCTCACGGTGTTCACCGGGGTCTCCGGCTCGGGCAAGAGCTCGCTGGTGTTCGACACCATCGCCGCCGAGTCGCAGCGGCTGATCAACGAGACGTACAGCGCGTTCGTCCAGGGCTTCATGCCCACGCTGGCGCGGCCCGACGTCGACGTCCTCGACGGTCTGACCACCGCGATCATCGTCGACCAGCAGCGGATGGGCGCCGACCCGCGCTCCACGGTCGGCACCGCGACCGACGCCCACGCGATGCTGCGCATCCTCTTCAGCCGGCTCGGCACCCCGCACATCGGCTCCCCGAAGGCGTTCTCCTTCAACGTCGCCTCGATCAGCGGGGCGGGCGCGGTCACCGTGGAGCGCGGCGGGAAGACGGTGAAGGAGCGCCGCGCGTTCAGCATCACCGGCGGCATGTGCCCGCGCTGCGAGGGCCGGGGCACGGTCACGGACATCGACCTGTCCCAGCTCTACGACGAGGACAAGTCGCTCAGCGAGGGCGCGCTCACCATCCCCGGCTACAAGCCCGGCGGCTGGAACCACCGCCTCTACACCGAGTCGGGCCTGTACGACCCGGACAAGCCGATCCGCACGTTCACCCGGCGGCAGCTGGACGACTTCCTGTACCGCGAGCCGACCCGGATGAAGATCGCGGGCATCAACATGACCTACGAGGGTCTCGTGCCGCGCATCCGGAAGTCGATGCTCGCCAAGGACCGGGAGGCGATGCAGCCGCACATCCGGGAGTTCGTGGACCGGGCGGTCACCTTCACGACCTGCCCCGACTGCGGCGGCACCCGGCTCAGCGAGGCGGCCCGGTCCTCGAAGATCAAGGGGATCAGCATCGCCGACGCCTGCGCGATGCAGATCAGCGACCTGGCCGCGTGGGTGCGCGCGCTGGACGAGCCGTCCGTGGCACCGCTGCTCACCGCGCTGGGCGGGACGCTGGACTCGTTCGTGGAGATCGGGCTCGGCTACCTCTCCCTGGACCGGCCCGCGGGCACGCTCTCCGGCGGCGAGGCCCAGCGGACGAAGATGATCCGCCATCTCGGCTCCTCGCTGACCGACGTCACGTACGTCTTCGACGAGCCGACCGCCGGCCTGCACCCGCATGACATCCGGCGGATGAACGACCTGCTGCTGCGGCTGCGCGACAAGGGCAACACGGTGCTCGTGGTGGAGCACAAGCCGGAGGTCATCGCGATCGCCGACCACGTGGTGGACCTCGGCCCCGGCGCCGGCACGGCGGGCGGCGCCGTCTGCTTCGAGGGCACCGTCGCCGGGCTGCGGGCGAGCGGCACGCTCACCGGGCGGCACCTGGACGACCGGGCGGCGCTGAAGAAGACGCTGCGGAAGCCGACCGGGGCCCTGGAGATCCGCGGCGCCACGACCCACAACCTGCGGAACGTGGACGTCGACATCCCGCTCGGCGTGCTCGTCGTCGTCACCGGGGTCGCCGGCTCCGGCAAGAGTTCGCTGGTGCACGGGTCGATCCCGGCCCGCGCGGGTGTGGTGTCGGTGGACCAGGCGCCGATCCGCGGTTCGCGGCGGAGCAACCCGGCGACGTACACCGGTCTGCTGGAGCCCGTCCGCAAGGCGTTCGCCAAGGCCAACGGGGTGAAGCCGGCGCTGTTCAGCGCGAACTCCGAGGGCGCCTGCCCCTCCTGCAACGGCGCCGGGGTCGTCTACACCGACCTGGCGATGATGGCCGGGGTGGCCACCACCTGCGAGGAGTGCGAGGGCAAGCGGTTCGACGCCTCGGTGCTGGAGTACCGCCTGGGCGGGCGGGACATCAGCGAGGTGCTGGCGATGCCGGTGACCGAGGCGGAGGAGTTCTTCGGCGGCGGGGAGGCCCGGACCCCGGCCGCCCACCGCATCCTGCGGAACATGGCCGACGTGGGCCTCGGCTACCTCACCCTCGGCCAGCCGCTCACCACCCTCTCCGGCGGCGAGCGGCAGCGGCTGAAGCTGGCCACGCACATGGCGGAGAAGGGCGGGGTCTACGTCCTGGACGAGCCGACCACCGGTCTCCACCTCGCCGACGTGGAGCAGCTGCTCGGCCTGCTCGACCGGCTGGTCGACGCCGGCAAGTCGGTGATCGTCGTCGAGCACCACCAGGCGGTCATGGCGCACGCCGACTGGATCATCGACCTCGGCCCCGGCGCCGGCCACGACGGCGGCCGCGTCGTCTTCGAGGGCACCCCCGCGGACCTGGTCGCGGCCCGCTCCACCGTCACCGGCGAGCACCTGGCGGAGTACGTCGGCGCGTGACGCGCGCGGCCCCGCGCCCCCTTCACCGTGCTTCCAGCCACTTCTCCAGCACCGCGAAGTCGGCCTCCGTCAGGCCGTACCGGTGGTCGACGCGGTGCGGGAGGGCCGGGGCCGGGTGGTGGGCGGCGATCCAGGCGCGGTCGGCCTCGGTGATCTCGTCGTCCACCCAGACGAAGGGCCGGCCCGCCGCCCAGCGGACCAGGGGCCGGGTCTTCCAGTGCAGCGGGCCCGGCCGCTCGTCCGTGTCCGGCCACCGCACGACCGGCAGCGGCGGCAGACCCAGCCACGGCGCGAGGCAGTCGTTGGCGTCGTCCGTCCACGTCGTGGCCCACACCAGCGCGCAGCCCAGTGCCGACAGCCGGGCGCCCAGCGCGGGGTCGGCGCGGGGCAGCAGCGGGTGGCCGGCGGGCACCGGCGGGCCGTCGTACAGCGGGTAGGCGTGGTCCGCCGCACCGAACGGGATGAGCGGACCGTCCACGTCGAGGAAGAGCAGCATCACCCTCCAGGTTCGCCGCCCGGACACCGGTCGTCCAGGTCCCCGCCCCTGGTCAGAACGGCAGCGGTCGGCTGTGGACGACGTCCAGCCGGGACACCGCCCGGGTCAGCACCACGTACAGCCGGTGCAGGCCGCGCTCCTCCGCCTCGGCGACGGCCGCCGGCTCGACGGCGATGACGTGGTCGTACTCCAGGCCCTTGACCACGCTCGCGGGGACGACGGCCAGCCGGGCGCCGAGCGTGTCGGGGCCGGCCGGGTCGAGCCCGGCCCGGCCGAGCGCCGCCCGCACCCGTCCGGTGTCCGCGTCGGCCGCGACCACACCGACCGAGCCCTCCCGGGTGAGGGCGTCGCGCACGGCGGTCACGGTGGTGCCGAGCAGGTCCTCGGTGGGCCGCAGGGTCAGCTCCCCGTCCGTGCGCAGGGAGGTGGCGGCGGGTACGGCGACGTCGAGGCGGGCGAGCAGCCGGTTGGCCGGTTCGAGGATGGCCGCCGGCACCCGGAACCCGGTGGTCAGCGGCACGACGGCCGCGTCCGGCCGTCCCAGGTGGCGCAGTTGGACGGACCAGTCGCGGGCCGCCCACGGGGTGGTGCCCTGAGCGAGGTCGCCGAGGACGGTCAGGGAGCCGAACACGGCCCGGCGGGCGATGGCCCGGCACTCCATCGGCGACAGGTCCTGCGCCTCGTCCACGACGAGGTGGCCGTAGCCCTCGGGGTGTTCGACGAGCCCGGCGAGTTCGTCCAGCAGGACCAGGTCGGCGGCCGACCAGCGGGCCGACTTGTACGAGCGCGGCGGGCGGGGCCAGAGCAGTGCCGCCTGCTCGTCCGGGTCCAGCAGGCCGTCGGCGGCGCGGGCCAACGCCTCGCCGCCGGTGAGGAGTTCGGCGAGGAGTTCCTCGGGCCGCACCTTCGGCCACACGGCGTCGAGCTGCTCGGTCAGCGGCCGGCAGCGCTCGACGCGGCGCACCCAGGAGGCGGGCAGCACGCCGGAGCGCCGTTCGGCCAGGTCGCGCAGCCGTCGTACCACCCGGGTGCGCACCCGTTCCCGTCCGACGGCGTACGGCGGTTCCTCGGCGCGCACCTGAGCGACCAGGCCGGCGAGTTCTCCGGCGGGGATCCGCCAGCGGTAGGAGCCGTCGGGTACGACGAGGTCGGCGGCGCCGTCGGCGGTCACGCGCGCGTACAGCGCCCGGCGCAGCACTTCCGCCATGCGCGGGTCGTGCTTGAGCGCGGCGGTCCTCAGCGGGTCGGCGCCGGTGACCGGGTGACGGGCGATCTCGTCCAGCAGGGTCGACTGGCGCACGCCCGTCTCGCCGAGGGCGGGCAGCACCTCGGCGATGTAGGTGAGGAAGGTGCGGTTGGGGCCGAGGATCAGCAGTCCGGAGCGCTGGAGCCGCTTGGGGTGGGTGTAGAGCAGGTAGGCGGCGCGGTGCAGGCCGACGGCGCTCTTGCCGGTGCCGGGGGCGCCCTGCACGCACACGGAGTCGGTGAGGGCGGCGCGGACGAGGTCGTCCTGCTCGGGCTGGATGGTCGCGGCGATGTCCCGCATGGGCCCGACGCGGGGCCGCTCGATCTCGCGGGCGACGATGTCGCTGGGCCGGGACTCGCCCCGGCCCAGGTGCTCGTCCTCCAGGCCGGTGAGGTCGGCGGAGTCGCCGCGGCTGCCGGCCGCCCAGCCGAACCGGCGCCGGACCGCCACGCCCTGCGGGTCGTGGGCGCCGGCCTGGTAGAAGGCGCGGGAGACGGGGGCCCGCCAGTCGACGACGAGCGGGGGCGCGGCCGGGTCCTCGGTGATGCGGACGCGGCCGATGTGGTAGCTCTGCCCGCCGTGCCCGGGGTCGCTGTCGGCGAAGTCGAGCCGGCCGAAGAACAGCGGGCCCGGCGGGAGTTCGCGCAGGGCCTTGGCCTGGCTGCGCAGCCGGTAGCCGAGGACTTCGGCGTCGGCGCCGGAGGCGGAGACGTCCTCTCCGATGACGACCTGTTCGGCGGCGCCCTCGACCATCGCGGCGAGGGCCGTACGGCAGGTGTCGTGGTAGGCGCGCTCGGTGTGCAGGGTCTCCTTGAGGGCGGAGTCGGGTGACGTCATGGCGCCAGCCTACGACAGAAATGTAACCGAGTTAAGTTTTTAACCGAGTCTCACGCATCTCGCCGGAGCTCCGGCAGGCCCTCCGCCAGCCGCCGGAACGCCCGCTCCGCCGCCGCCACCGCGTCCGGCGCCACCTGCGCCACCGGCTCCCCCGCCGCGATCCGCCGCCAGTTCTCCAGGGCGAGGACCCGCTGGACCGCGACGATCTGCCCGGCGGCCAGCCGCGCCTCCAGATCGCCCCCGAGCGCCTCGGCGAGCGCCGCCTCCGACCGCTCCTGGTGGGCGTACGCCCGCGCCACCAGGGACGGCGTGCCATAGAGCAGACGGTGGAAGGCGAGCACATCGGGGTGGTCGTTGAGCCCGGTGACCGGGTCGCGCCGCTCCAGGCCGGCGAGGAAGTGCCGGCGCAGCGCGTCCACCGGGTCATCCGCCCCGGCGACCACCCGCGCGGCCTCCGTCTCGTGGTCCGCGATCCGGTGCAGGACCAGGTCCTCCTTGGCCGGGAAGTACCGGAAGAGGGTCGGCTTGGAGATCCCGGCCGCGGCGGCGATCTCCGCCACGGGCACCGCGTCGAAGCCCCGCTCCAGGAACAGCCGTACGGCGATGTCCGACACGTCCTGGTACATCCGCTGCTTCTTGCGCTCGCGCAGCCCCATCTCACCCATGGGGGGAGCCTACGCAGCCCGGCGCTCCGCGGACGGCCAGGCCGGGGGCATCCAGAGCGGACCCCCGTGACCGGACGGTCCAGGCCGACGTGGACCGAGCGGACCGGCTCGACCGCCTGAAGCCCGCGCAGCCCCGACTCACCCGTGAGGGGAAGCCCGCGCGGCCCCGCGCTACGCGGGCGGCCAGGCCGGGTGCGGGCTGCCGTGCCGCCGCGCCGACAGGCCCAGGGAGGCCGTGGCCGCGGCCAGGGTCATGGCGTACGACTCCACCGCCCGGCGCACGTTGGGGGCGTCGAGGGCGGACCCCGTGACCAGGCGGTCCAGGTCGACGTAGGCCGAGCGGACGAGCTCGATCCAGCGGTACACCCGCCAGTCCCGCTGCCAGTCCCGGGTGAAGCGCGGCGCCAGCCGGGTCTCCCAGCGGCGGAAGAGGCGGTCGCGGATCTCCGGACGGGTCGGGGTGAGGTGCATGTGCCGGACCAGGTCGTACAGCGGGTCCCCGACCAGCGCCATCTCCCAGTCGATGAGGGTGAGCGGCGGGCCGTCGTCGCGGCGCACCAGGTTCCAGGGGTTGAGGTCGCCGTGCAGCAGGGCGGAGTCGCGGTGCGTGACCCGGTGCCGGGCCAGGATCTCGCGCAGCCGGGGGGCGGCGGGCAGGCCGAGGAAGCGGGCCAGCCGCTGGGACTCCTTCGGCAGGCCGGCGACCAGCGCCACCAGCTGGTCGCTGAGCCAGTCGTAGAAGCCGGGCGGCCCGCCGACCGGGTCGAGCTCGGCGTGGTCGACCTCCGTCAGCGCGGCCAGCTGGTCGACCAGGCAGTCGGCCTCGTGCGGGCGCAGTCCGTGCACCGGGTGCTCGGGGCGGCGGCCGAGGTCGGCGGCGCCCTCGTAGGTGTGGACGGCGAAGCGGTCGCCCCGGTAGCCCACGGCGGGGTCGGTCGCGTGGCTCTCGCCCAGCGCCAGCACCCGGGGCGCGGCCACCGGCACCCCGGACCGCTCGATGGCCCGGAGCACGGCGTGCTCGCTGAGGAAGCCGGTCTCGCGGCGCAGGACGACGGTCGCCTCGCGGCGGACGACGACCGGGAACGGCGTGCCGGGCACCCGCAGCACCGTGTTCAGGTGCGCGGCCCCCTTGAACACCCGGCCGGCCGGGGCGGCGCCCTCCAGGACCAGTGCGTCGGCGACCGCCGCGCGCGGGAAGTCGGGGTGTTCGGGGACGCGCCGGTCCGCGGTCCAGCCGATGGCCCGCCGGCGCCGGCTGCCCGACGCCCCCCGCCGGAACAGGATCCGCTCGACCTCGTCCGCCTCGGGCACCCGGCCCAGCCGCAGCGGCCCGGCGGCGGCGTGCAGGGCGTCGTGGACGGTCTCCGTCGCCCGCGCCAGGCGCTCCGCGCCGAAGGACTCCTCCAGCGAGCGCGCGGCCCGGATCACATCGGCGTAGAGGGACTGGCCGTGCTCGAAGGCGAGGTAGTGCCGCAGGTCCCGGTCCAGGCCGGCGGTGGCGGCGGGCCGTACCCGGTGCACGGCCTCGCCCCAGGCGTCGACGACCTCGCGCCGCTGGTGCTCGGGGTAGCGCATGCGCACCAGGTGGACGGCGAGATCGTGCAACGGGTCGCCGTACCCGGCCAGTTCCCAGTCCACGCAGTGGACCGGGAACCCGGTACCGCCGGACGGCAGGACCAGGTTGCCGCGGTGCAGGTCGCCGTGGAGCAGCCCGTACGGCCGCCGGGTCATCGCCGGGACCCGGTCGGCGAACCGGGCCAGGGCGTCCTCGGGCACGCCGAGGGCCGTGAACAGGCCGCCGTACCGGTGCCGGTTGGGCCGGCGGATCTGCTGGTCGGCGAGGTGGGCCAGGGTGCGCAGGAAGCCCTGGGAGTCGGTGTGGTTGCGCGGCCAGTGGGCCGGGAGGGGCGGCAGGGCGCCGCCGCGCACCTGGACGATGGCGGCGAGCAGTTCCGCCAGATCCTTCAGCAGCGGTCCGTCGACCGGTTTGCCGGGCCCGCACACGTCGGCGAGGACGGCTCCTTCCACAAAGCTGTGGACGGCGTACCCGGGTCCGTCGGCCAGGCACTCCGGCACCCGGGGCAGCACCCGGTGCACCGCCCGCAGGATGTCCGGCTCGCCGGGCCAGGTCCGGATCACCACCGGCACCGCGTCGGGGCGCGGCACCCGCACGGTCACCAGGGTGCCCGGCTCCCGGCCCAGCAGCCCGGCCAGCGGCTCGGTCAGCTCGACGACGTGGTTGTGGTGGTGGAAGCCGCCGCTCGCCCCGCCCGCGGCGACGGCGCGGGCCACGAACTCCCGGACGACGGCATCCGTCCGGGCGGCACGGGGAACAGGCGGTGCGCCCACTGGCCGCTCCGGGGTCGGTCGTGCGAAAGGGAAGGGTCGGAAGGCCAGTCGAGCAGCCGCGCGGGTGGTCCGCCACTCGTCTGCGCCGGGCGGGCGCCCGGGGACCGGCTCGTCGCCGCTCCCTACGCACGGAGGCACGCACGCGTCGCAGTGAGGCGCGTGCGTCCGAGCGGTGACTCGGACGAGCCGAATGCTAGCCGACCCGGCGCCCCCTCCGGAGCATCATCAGCAGCGGCTCCAGCGACCGTACGACGAGTCCGGCGCCCGCCGCGCGCAGGCGCTTCTCCTTGCCCTCGCTGCGCGCGTAGCCCAGGAAGGGCACCCCGGCCTCGCGGGCCGCCTCCAGGTCCGCCAGGGAGTCGCCGATCATCAGGGCGGCGGCGGGGGCGGCGCCCATCGCGTTCAGGGCGCGGTTGAGGCAGTGCGGGTGCGGCTTGAGGTGGTGCAGGTCCTCGGTACGGCCGTAGAGGTGGGGGGCGAAGCAGCCGGCGGTGCCCCGCGAGTCGAGGTAGGCGCGGGCGGCGCGGGGCGAGTTGTTGGTGGTGACGGCGAGACGGGCGCCGACGGCCGTCCAGGTGCGGATCAGGGGGTCGGCGTAGGCGGTCGGCAGCGCGGAGGCCGCCGCCCGCACCTCCTCCTGGGTGAGCCGCTCCTCCAGTCCGGCGACGAGGTCGCTGCCGGGCCGCCGGCGGCCCACGGCCCGCAGGACGACCTGCGGGTCCAGCGTCTCCCGTTCGGTCTCGGTGAGCAGCCCGCGCAGGCCCTGCCCCTCCAGCCAGTGCACCAGGTCGGCGGCCACCCGCTCGGCCCGGTGCCGGGCGAAGAGCCGGCAGATCGGTCCGTCGAAGTCCCACAGCACGAACCGGGCGGATGTGATCAGTTCCCGAAGCTTCTCGTTCTCGCTCGCATCAATAGGCGCATCAGAAGTCGCATCAGAGGTCACTAGGAGAGTGTCAGGTCCGTCGTGATGGTTTCCCAGAGGGCGTCGAACCACTTCTGCGACTGCTCCACGAACGCCGCGTCCCGCTGACCGGCCCGCTTCTCGAAGGAGAAGAGCAGGGATTCGGAGCCGAGGGTGTCGTACATCTCCAGCGTCCCGCTCTCGGTGGGCTCCGCGCGGCGCGTGACCATGTAGTAGGCGTACAGCGCCTCCGCTCCGTTGAGCAGGTACAACTTCGCGGGAGGGGTGAACGGCAGCGCCCGGAAGGTGACGTGGACGTCGATGTCGTGGGTGCCGCGCAGGGCCTGGAGGTTGTACTGGAGCACCTGCCCCTGGGCGTTGCGCATGGCCAGCCACCGCTGGTGGACGGCGTCGTCGTCGCTGCCGGCGTCGACCGAGACCGGGAAGGCGAGGTTGATGTCCCGGGACGGCAGCAGGATGCGGACGTCGATCCGCTCCGGCCGCAGCCGGCCGTCGTGGATCAGGCGCAGCGGCTCGCCGAGGGCGGGGATCAGGCTCTGCGCGGTCAGGCAGACGGCGTCGATGCGCACGTGCGGCACGGCGAAGGCCGAGGTCAGCCGGGGCGCGAGGGCCACCATGGTGGGCTGCGGCTCCTCGCGCGCGGGGGCCGGTCCGGCGACCCGGGGCGGGCTGCCCTTGCTGACGTTGCTGAGCAGGCCGTCCTCCTGGAGCGCGCGCAGGGCCTGGCGTACGGCACCCCGCTCGACGCCGAACTCCTCGGCCAGCTCGGCCTGGGTGGGCAGCCGCTCGCCGACGCGCAGGACGCCCGCGCGGATGCGCGCGCGCAGGGTGTCGGCGATCTGCCGGGGCGTGAGCCGTCCGCTGCCGTTCACTGCCACGTTCTCCTGGGTCACGACCAAACGCTACAACCCTGATCCATCTACGGGGAGTTGTTGGAAAGTTGTTTGTAGATGCCGACCAAGTGGGGACAACTTAATCAGAGCTGGCTGCCAACTTGGCCAAGTTGGCAGACCGAAAGGGGGAACGTCCATGCCTGTCCTCGCGCTCCTCTCGGCCCTCTTCGTCGTCGGCTTCGAGCAGCTCGTCCAGTGGCGGTTCGGGGCCGCCGGCCTCGTCGGCCTGCTGCTGCTCACCGTCGGCGTCAAGGCCAAGAGCCCGGCCGTCAGCTCCGCCGGCGCGGTCCTGCTGGCGGTGCTCCTGGCCGGCCCCGCACTGTGACCCCGGCCGCGCCGGTCTAGGGAGTCAGCACCAGTTCCGAACTGATCGTCTCCCACAGCGCCTCGAACCACAGGCGCGACTGCTCCACGAACACCGCGTCCCGCTGCCCGGCCCGCCGCTCGAAGGCGAACAGCATGGACCGGGTGCCGTCGGCGTCGTACAGCTCCACGTGCTCGTCCTCGATCTCCCGCTCCCGGCGCCCCAGCGTGTAGTACGCGAACAGCGCCTCGGAGTCGCCCAGCAGGTACAGCTTCACCGGTGGGGTGAACGGCAGTGCCCGGAAGGAGACCTGGACGTCGATGCCGTGCGTGGTGCACAGCGCCAGCAGGTTCTGCCGCAGCACCAGGCCCTGGGCGTTGCGCTGGGCCAGCCAGCGCCGGTGCAGCAGACCGCCGTCGTCGGCGTCCACCGGCGTCGGGAAGGCCAGGTCGATGTCGCGGCTGGGCAGCAGCAGCCGCACCTCGATCTTGGCCGGTTTCAGCTGTCCCGCGTGGATCTGCCGGAGCGGCTCGCCGATCGCCAGGGTGAGCGAGACCGAGGTCAGGCAGAGGGCGTCGATCCGCACGTGCGGGGCGGCGAAGGCGGCGGCGATGCGCGGGGCGAGGCCCACCATGGTGGGCTGCGGCGGCGCGGCCGGGCCCGCCGGGAGGCGCGCCGGCCCCGGGACCGCCGCCACGGTGGCCGGGCTGCCCTTGGAAACGTTGGTGAGCAGCTGCTCCGACTGGAGGATGCGCAAGGCCTCCCGCACCGCGCCGCGTTCGACCCCGAACTCGTGGGCCAGCTTGGCCTGCGTGGGCATGCGCTGGCCCGGCCGCAGCACACCGGACCTGATCCGGCTGCGGAGTTCGTCGGCGATCTCGCGGTGGGACGAGCGGTGCCGCTGGGGCTCCGTCCGCCCATTGGCGGAGGCGTGCTCCGGGTCCACGAACAAACCCTACAACTTCCCGCCAACTTGCGGCAGTTCCCCGACAGCTGGTTATAAGCCGCATTGCAGCGGACATAAGTAGAGTGAAGTTGGCAACCAACTTGCTGGACATGGTCGAACTTCCCAGTGGTTGGCCGGTCGGGTTCCCCTCCGGAGGGGAGCCGGGAGCCCGGACAGGGGACGGCCACCGGAGCGCACAGCCACAACTGAACAGCGACATCTGAATACCGACATCGCACAGCCACAACTGAACAGCTCGCTACGGATGAAGAGCACCCGAAGGGAACCACAGCAGACAGGGCGCCGACCTCGAACGAGGCGGCGCCCTCTCGTCTACGCCCTGCCGGTCACATCAGCAGATCGTCCACCTGGGCCTCGCCCACCCGGTACCGGCGGGCGATCTCCCCGCTGCAGTCGTCGGCCGTACGCTGCAACCGCTGGCGGCGCCGCGAGACTTCCTGCTCGTAGCGGACCAACCGCCCCATGGCGGCGCTCAGTTCCAGGTCCGTACGCGCCGTCAGGTCCGACAGCTCGACCTCCGCGAGCATCTCGGCGGCCAGCTGCCCGTACTCCTCGTTGTGCGGGGTGCCGAGCGTGACATGGCGGGCCGAGGACCGCTGCCGGGCCGGGGCGTCCTTCAGGATCTCCGGGAGCCGGTCGACGACGGAGCCGTCCGCCGGCGCCGGCACGGACGCCCGGCCGCGCCGGCCCAGCTCCGCGCGCAGGATGTCGATCCGCCCCTGGAGCAGCCGCCGCACATAGCTGAGGTCCGCCTCGTCGCGCTGGGCGTCGCGGCGCAGGGTGCGCAGCTCGGGCAGGCTCAGCCGGGCCAGGTCGTGCTCGGGAGGCTCGGCGGGCAGCGCCGGGCCCGTGGTGCCGTCGGCGCGCTGGGCGGGCGGCCGGTACGTCCCCTGCGTCCCCAGCCGCCCGCTGGTACTCGGTGTGCTCATCTGCTTGTGACCGTCCCCTCGACCGGCGTGTGGGAAGCATCGTGCCACCCCAACCGGCCGCAATGTGACCGAGTGCCCCCGAACATCCCCAGATGGGCGGTAAGAGATCCATAGTGGACCCCGTGCGGGCTAGTGCGGGACACCGGGCATGATGGTCCGCATGCGTGCGGTGGTGCAGAGGGTGGACGGCGCGAGCGTCGTCGTGGACGGCGAGACGGTGGGCGCGATCGAGGGCGAGGGGCTGTGCGTCCTCGTCGGGGTGACCCATGAGGACACCAAGGAGAAGGCGGCGCAGCTGGCCCGCAAGCTGTGGACGATCCGGATGCTGCACGACGAGAAGTCGTGCAGCGACATCGGCGCCCCGCTCCTGGTGATCAGCCAGTTCACCCTCTACGGCGACGCCCGCAAGGGCCGTCGCCCCACCTGGAACGCGGCGGCCCCCGGCGATGTCGCCGAGCCCCTGGTCGACGAGGTGGTGGCCCAGCTGCGCGCCCTGGGCGCGACGGTGGCCACGGGCCGCTTCGGGGCCCGGATGAGGGTGTCCCTGACGAACGACGGGCCGTTCACGGTGCTGCTGGAGATCTAGGAGGGGGCTCCTCGACCCCGTACACGGCCGAAGGGCCGCACCCCCCACTGGCGTCCAACCCAGGGGATGCGGCCCTCAGCCGTCACTGAGCCCGTCACAGGCCGTCAAGCGGCTGCTCAGACCGCGATGGCGACCTCGGCCAGGCCGCCCTTCTGGGCGACGACCGTACGGTCGGCGGTCGCACCCGGCACCAGCGCCCGTACCGTCCACGTGCCCTCGGCCGCGTAGAAGCGGAACTGGCCGGTCGCGGAGGTGGGCACCTCCGCGGTGAACTCGCCGGTCGAGTCGAGCAGTCGGACGTATCCGGTCACCGGCTCGCCGTCGCGGGTCACCTGGCCCTGGATCGTGGTCTCACCGGGCTTGATCGTCGAGGCGTCCGGGCCGCCGGCCTTCGCTCCACACATGCATTTCTCCAGAGGGTGTCGGTCTGACCTGAAGGTCGGTCGGGGTTACTTGCCGGCGCCGAGCTCGATCGGCACGCCGACGAGGGAGCCGTACTCGGTCCAGGAGCCGTCGTAGTTCTTGACGTTCTCCACGCCGAGCAGCTCGTGCAGCACGAACCAGGTCAGGGCCGAGCGCTCACCGATGCGGCAGTAGGCGATCGTGTCCTTGGCGAGGTCCACGTTCTCCGCGGCGTACAGCTCCTTGAGCTCCTCGTCCGACTTGAAGGTGCCGTCGTCGTTGGCGTTCTTCGACCACGGGATGTTCTTCGCGGTCGGCACGTGGCCCGGGCGCTGCGACTGCTCCTGCGGCAGGTGCGCCGGGGCGAGCAGCTTGCCGGAGAACTCGTCGGGCGAGCGGACGTCGACGAGGTTCTGCGCGCCGATGGCCGCCACGACGTCGTCGCGGAAGGCGCGGATCGAGGTGTCCTGCGCCTTGGCCTTGTAGTCGGTCTTCGGGCGGTCGGGGACCTCGTCGCCGGCGACCAGCTCGCGGGCGTCCAGCTCCCACTTCTTCCGGCCGCCGTCGAGGAGCTTGACGTTCTCGTGGCCGTACAGCTTGAAGTACCAGTAGGCGTACGACGCGAACCAGTTGTTGTTGCCGCCGTAGAGGATCACCGTGTGGTCGTTGGCGATGCCCTTCTCCGACAGGAGCTTCTCGAAGCCCTCCTGGTCGATGAAGTCACGGCGGACCGGGTCCTGGAGGTCCTTGGTCCAGTCGATGCGGATCGCGTTCTTGATGTGGTTCTTGTCGTAGGCGGACGTGTCCTCGTCCACCTCGACGATCGCGATGGTCGGGTCGTCCAGGTGCTCCTGGAGCCAGTCGGCGTCGACCAGGACGTCGCTGCGGCTCATGCTCTTTCTCCTCCGGGGCAGTCGCGGCGGGGCGTGCGAGTAGAGAGGGGCGCGCTCGGTGCCGAGCGGCGCACGGATGCCCTGGCAGCAGGGCGGGTGAGACGCGGGAGCCGGGGCTTCCGCTCAGAAGGGGCGACAGAGCATGGCGGCAACGCGGCACAGGTCCACTGCCCGCCGCTTCGTGAGATCCGCCTGTCGCTTCATGGGCTCGATCGTAGGGACGTCCGGGCGGGCGTGTCACCGGTGTGTCACATGGCGAGATGGGATCGTCCGAATGGCGGAACACGCAAGGCGCCCGGAGGCCGTCCGACGGCCTCCGGGCGCTCGCTGTCGTCCTCGCATCTGCGCTACGGACGTGATCGTCTCGCCAGTCGGACAGGTCCCGAGCCTCAGGTCTCCTCGGGTCCGCCGGCCGCCGTGCCCCTACCCCGCCAGCTTGACGTCCGAACCCTTCACAGTGATCTGCACGCCCTTCGGCGCGGCCTCCACCTTGTCCAGCTTGATGCCGCCGGGAAGCCGGTCGATGGCCTGCTGGAAGTCGGTGATCTCGCGGATGCGGTCCTCGGCGACCGCGGCGGCACCCAGCTTCGGCAGGGAGTCCGCGTGCACCTCGACCTTGTTGTTCACCACGGCGACCGAGCTGAGCACGGACACCGTCTGCTTGATCCCGAGGGACGAGACGGTCCCCTCCACCGCGACCTTGATCTTCCCGTTGCCGCCGTCGGAGAGGCCCACGACCCGGGCCATGACGCCGGGGGCCACCTCGGTCGGCTCGGACTTGGCCGTCTTCAGCAGCTCGGCGTAGGAGATCGACGCCGTGCCGGTCGCGGTGGTCGCGGTGGCCGAGCTGTAGTCGCCGGAGAACTCGACGCCCTTCATGTCGGCCTTCAGATCGTCGATCCGGATGGTCTGGCCGGGCTTGCCGGTGGCCGCCTCGTAGTCCTTGATGCCGACCTCGACGTCGTCGAGCGAGCCGCCCGCGACCTGGGTGAGGAAGGGGAAGCCCTTGATGTCCACGCTCGGGGTCGAGGACAGGTTCTCGGTGGCCTTCAGCTTGTCCGCGGCCTCGCCCTCGGCGAAGTGCACTGCGACCCGGTCCACGACCACGAAGAGTCCGCCCAGGATCACGACGATGATCAGCAGTATTCGCAGGGCGCGCATGTGGTGGTTCCCCCGGGTCGGCGGCGGTGTACGGAATCCGGTACGGATACGTCACGGTAACCCCGGCGGGCCCGGTCCAAGGGAATTTGTGGATCAGTTGTGACAGGCCTCGCCGGACCTACAGTGGACGTATGTACGCCCGGCGTCGGCACATCTACTTCGCCATGATGGGGACCTGCATCGGCCTCTTCGTCCTGGCCTGGGGGGTCATCCGCATCTGGTCGGTTCCGGCGGCCGTCGGCATGTGCGTGGTCGCCATGGTCATCCCGCCGGTCGCCGCGATGATCGCCAACCGGCGCGGCCCCGAGGACCGCTGGTGGGACGACCCCTCCGGCGACCCCCAGTCCGACGAGTGGTGGGACGAACTGGACGGCAAGAAACGCCCGCGCTAGGAAGCCGGGCAGGGCGACCATCGGCCCGCCGCCCGCCCCCGAGGGCCTCGCCCGGCCTCCGAGACCGAGCGGGAGTACGTCCGTCCCGGGAGGGCGCCGTCCTCGCGCGGGCACCAGCCCGGAGACGACGTACGCGTGCTGCCCGGCCCGTCAGGGCACCCCATCTGCCTCTGGACGCGGGGGTGGCCCGGCGCAGCCGGCTCAGTAGACGAGCGCCTGTGTGTCCTCCGCCAGCGCCTCCTGCACGAAGACCTGCGCGCCCGCGATCCGTACGCCCTCGACGACGTCCTTCTCCGTGATCTCCCGGCGGGCGGCGCACTGCGTGCACAGCGTAACGCGTCCCGCGGCGAGGACCGACTCCAGCAGGTCGGGCAGCGGCGCGGCGTGCGGCAGCTCGAACTCCGCGGCCCGGCCCGGCAGCGCGAACCAGGACGACTCCCCGGTCAGCCACAGCGAGACCTCGACCCCGCTGGCCACGGCCACCGCGGCCACCGTGAACGCCTGCGAGCACCGCTCGGGGGCGTCCGCCCCGGCCGTCACCTTGATCACGAGCTTCTTCGCCATGCCGGAAGCGTAGCCCTCGGCGGCGGCGCCCCTCGGAAAGAGCGCCCCGGCCCGGCCGCGTAAGCTGGGCTGCGGCTCTGTCGTCCGCTCACCCTCGCTCAAGGAGCACCCGTGGAGATCTTCTTCGAAACCCTGCTGGTCCTGGTCTGCGTCGGCGTGCTCGCCTTCGCCGGTCTGACCGTGAAGAAGCTGTACCAGGGCCAGCGCTGATCCACACCCACGAAAGCTTGCGCTCATGATCGAGATCCCGTCCGACCTGCACAAGGACCTCGTCCCGCTCGCCTTCCTGCTCGGCAACTGGGCCGGTGCGGGCGTGCATGACTTCCCCGGCGCCGAGAAGTGCAACTTCGGGCAGGAGGTCAGCTTCACCCACGACGGCCGGGACTTCCTGGAGTACCACTCCCGCACCTGGGTGCTCGACCAGGACGGCAACAAGGTCCGCCCCCTGGAGTCGGAGTCCGGCTTCTGGCGGATCCGCCCCGACCGCAAGGTCGAGGTCACGATGACCCGCGACGACGGCGTGATCGAGATCTGGTACGGCGAGATGGCCGACAAGAAGCCGCAGATCGACCTGGTGACGGACGCCGTCGCCCGCATCGCCGACTCGCAGCCGTACAGCGGCGGCAAGCGGCTCTACGGCTACGTCAAGAGCGACCTGATGTGGGTGGGCGAGAAGCAGACCCCCGAGGTCCCGCTGCGCCCCTACATGTCCGCCCAGCTGAAGAAGGTCGTCACCCCCGAGGACGTCGAGCGCTGGGCGAAGGCCCTCCCCGACGACCTCCCGGACGACGGCATCGCCTTCTTCAAGTAGGCCGCCGGTCCGGGCGGTCCGCCCGCTTCCGGTGGGCCCGCGCCCGGTGGCTCTAGACTCGTCGGTGTGGTGAGCACCGACTGGAAGAGCGACCTCAGGCAGCGCGGCTACCGGCTGACGCCGCAGCGGCAGCTTGTCCTGGAAGCCGTGGACACCCTTGAGCACGCGACCCCCGACGACATCCTCGTGGAAGTGAGGAAGACGGCGTCGGGGGTCAACATTTCCACCGTCTACCGCACGCTGGAACTGCTGGAGGAGCTGGGCCTGGTCAGCCACGCCCACCTCGGGCACGGTGCCCCGACCTACCACCTCGCCGACCGCCACCACCACCTGCACCTGGTGTGCCGGGACTGCGACAACGTCATCGAGGCGGACCTGGACGTGGCCGCGGAGTTCACGGACAAGCTGCGCCGGCAGTTCGGTTTCGAGACCGACATGAAGCACTTCGCGATCTTCGGCCGGTGCCAGGACTGTTCCCTGAAGGGTTCAAGTACCACGTCGTAGGCTTGCGGTATGAAGAGCCCCCTGCTGTCCCTGCCCGGCGCCGTCCCCGCCGAGGGTGTGGACGAAGGTGTCGCCGCCCACTACGGCGACCTGTTCCGCGAACAGCGCGCCCTCGCCGACGGCACCGGTTTCGTCGACCTCTCGCACCGCGGTGTCGTCACCGTCAGCGGCGAGGACCGGCTGAGCTGGCTGCACCTGCTGCTCACCCAGCACGTCAGCGACCTCCCCGCGGGCGAGGCCACCGAGGCCCTGATCCTCTCCGCGCACGGTCACATCGAGCACGCGCTGTACCTGGTGGACGACGGCACGACCGTCTGGGCCCACGTGGAGCCCGGCACCCAGGACGCGCTGATCGCGTACCTGGAGTCGATGAAGTTCTTCTACCGGGTGGAGGTCGCCGACCGCACCGCCGACACCGCCGTGGTGCACCTGCCGGCCGGTTCGATCGCCGACGTCCCGGACGGCACCGTCGTACGCGAGACGCCGTACGGCCGTGACGTCTTCCTGCCCCGTGCCGGCCTGGAGGAGTTCGCCGCCTCCCACGGCCCCGCCGCGGGGCTCCTCGCCTACGAGGCGCTGCGCGTCGAGCAGCACCGGCCCCGGCTGGGCTTCGAGACCGACCACCGCACCATCCCGCACGAACTGGGCTGGATCGGCACGGCCGTACACCTCCAGAAGGGCTGCTACCGGGGCCAGGAGACCGTCGCCCGGGTGCAGAACCTGGGCAAGCCGCCGCGCCGGCTGGTCTTCCTGCACCTGGACGGCAGCGATGTCCATCTCCCGGTCCCCGGCACGGAGATCCGCATCGCGGACGAGGGCCCGGAGGGCCGCAGGATCGGCTTCGTGACGACGTCGGTACGGCACCACGAGCTGGGGCCGGTCGCGCTGGCGCTGGTGAAGCGGAACGTCCCGGTCGACGCGCGACTCCTCGCCGGAGAGACGGCGGCGGCACAGGAGGTCGTCGTCGAGCCGTAGGCCCCGCTCGTCGGATCACCCCGGCGCCGCGGGGCTCAGGCGGTGAGCGCGCCGGCCACCCGCTCGATCATGTCCTCCCGCGCGTTCAGCGCGGTCGGCGTGTAGGACAGCACGAAGCGGGTGGACAGGTCGCGGGTGGCGAACATGCGGGTGCGGTAGCCGTAGGTCTCCCCGGTCTTCCCCCAGAAGGTCGTGCCGTTCACCGTGGCCGCCTGCAGGCCCATGCTGTAGCGGGCCCGGGTGCCGTCCGTCATGCGCACGGTGGGCGGGGGCAGAGTGACCATCTTCCTCAGTGCCCGCTCCGGCAGGAGCACCCCGCTGAACAGGGCCTCCTGGAAACGGAAGAGGTCGTCCGCGGTGGAGACCAGTTCGCCCTCGCCCCAGGCGGCGGACTGGTCGTACACCGTGGCATCGCGCAGGCCGCCGTCCGTCATGCGCAGGAAGCCGTGGACGTGCGGGCCGCGCAGACGGGGGTCGTCGCCCGGTATCCGCGTGCCGGTCAGGCCCAGGGGCCGCAGGACCCGGGAGGCGATCACCTCGCCGTAGGGGCGCCCCGTCAGTTCCTCGATGAGGAGGGCGAGGAGCACGTAGTTGACGCCCCGGTACTCCTGTGCGTGGCCGGGAGGGAACTTCAGGGGGTCCCGCGTCACCGTGGCGACCAGGGCCCGCGGTGTCCAGTGGTCGAAGCGGTGGCGCAGGACCGCCTCCGGTGTGCCGAGGTCCGGCAGGCCCCGGTGGTCGGGCAGGCCGCTGGTGTGCTGGAGCAGGTGCGCCACCTCGACGCGGTCGAAGCGGGAGGGCAGGGCGAGGCCGGGAAGGCACCGCCGGATCGGGGCGCCGAGATCCACCCGGCCCTCCGCCCAGAGCCGCAGGACGACCGTGGCCACGAAGGCCTTCGTCACGCTGCCCGCGCGGAAGCGGTCGTCCGCCCCCGCGGGCCGGCCGCTCACCGGGTCCGCCGTGCCCGCGCTGCCGTACCAACGGCCGCCCCGCCGCTCCACGAGCAGCTGGGAGGCGGTCGCCTCCGGATGGGACAGATCGCTGATCGCGGCACGTAAGGCGGCGGGGTCGAGAGGGGCGGGGTCCATGGCGGCGCGGTCCGCGCCCGGTGCGGCCGACGCCGCAGCGGCGGAGCCGGCGGTGGCCGGCGCCAGAGCGGCGGCGGCGCCCATGCCCGTGAAGGCGCGGCGGGAGAGAGGAGTCATGGGACCGATCCTTCTCCCGCCCGCGCGCCGGGACATCGGGGATGCCCCCGAGGGAACCCTGGCCCGTCCCCGGTCTCAGCCCAGGGCGCGTCCCAGGACCCACACCACCGGTGCCGCCGCCGACAGGGGCAGGGCCACGCCGGCCGTGAAGTGGACGAAGCGGGACGGGTAGTCGTAACCGGCCACGCGGTGGCCGATCAGGGCGCACGCTCCGGCGGCGGCGCCCAGCAGCGCGCCCTTCGCGCCGAAGCCGGTCATGCCGCCCACGGCGATCCCCGCGCCCGCCGCCGCCAGCAGGGCGACCGCGACCGACGCCGGGGTCGGCAGGGGCAGCGCGCGGGCCAGGACCGCCACCGCGACCGCCGCCGCGCCGACCGAGACCGCGTGCGCGTCGGCGGCCAGGTACCCGGTGGCCAGCACGGCGAGCGCCGCGGAGGCCACCGTGGCCATCAGGCCGTACATCCGCTCGTCCGGCGAGGCGTGCGAGCGCAGCTGAAGGACGAGGGAGAGCAGGACCCAGAGGCCGAGCGGGCCGAGGATGGCCACCAGGGCGTGGTCGCGGCCCGCGGCCAGGACCGCCACGTCGGACGTCAGCGCGCCCGCGAAGGCCAGCGCGATGCCCTGCCGGGCGGGCCACATGCCGTTCAGCCGGAACCAGCCCGCGGCCGTCACCGCCTGGAGCACCACCAGCGGCACGACCAGGGCGTACGAGGCGACGGGTGCCGCCGCGGCGAGGAGCAGGCCCAGCACGGCGGTGAGCAGCGCGGGCTGCATGCCGGGCTCGATGATCGGGGAACGGCCCTCCAGGCGGGCCCGCTGGGCGTCGGTGATCCGCGCGTTGCCGGCCAGGGTGGCGGGCCCGTAGGCCGGCTCGGCCTCCGGGTCGGCCGGGGAGCCGGGCGAGGCCGCGGGGGCCGGTGCGGGTGCGGGGTCCGGCGGCGGCGCGTACGTGCCCGCGCCCGCGTGCGTCCCCCCGTACGTCCCGCCCTGCGCCTGCGCGTACGGTTCCGCGTACTGCTGGGGCTGCTGGGGCTGGTACCGCGGCTCCTGGTAAGAGGGCTGCTGCCCCGCCTGCTGGTACCCCGGCTGGTACCCGGGCTGGTACCCGGGCTGCTGGTACGGCTGCTGGTACCCGCCCTGCTGCTGTTCCCGCTGCGGCGGGTACGCCGTCTCCGCCGCCTGCACCGGCGCGTGCGTCTGCGTCTCCCAGGTCTGGCCCTGCCACTGCTGGGTGAGTTCGGGATCGTGGCCGGGCTGCCCGTGGTGCGGCTCCTGCGCGGGCCACTGCTGCTGGTAGGGGTCGTACCCCTCGTAGGGGCCGCCCTGATACGGCTGGTTGGTCATCGCTCACCCTCCTGCGAACGGCGGGAGCACCTCGACCGTGCCGCCCTCGGCCAGCCGTACCGTCTCATGCGCGCGGGTACCGACGGGGTCGCCGTCGACGAGGAAGGAGCATCGCTGCAGCACGCGGGTGAGTTCGCCGGGGTGCCGCGCGCGCACGGCGGCCAGCGCGTCGGCCAGCGTGTCCGCCTCGTACGGCTCCTCGGCGACCTGGGCCGCCGCCTTGGCGGCGGCCCAGTAGCGCACCGTGACCTTGGGCATCTGAATCCTCAATCGACGGCAGGGACAAGAACAAACAAGAGAACGATAAGGACAGTGTGGGTCAGGCTAGCCCGCCGCCGACACCGACCATTCCCCGATCCGGGCCATCAGGGCGTCGTCCGCCGCGTTCTCCGCGTGGCCCATGCCCGGCTCGACCCAGAGGTCGCCGTGCTCGCCCGCCGCCTCGGCGAGCATGCGGGGGTGGTCGAGCGGGAAGTAGCCGTCGCGGTCGCCGTGGACGATCAGGAGCGGGGTCGGGGCGATCTTCGGGACCGCCTGCACCGGGGAGAGCGGGACCGGGTCCCAGTCCCGGTGGTGGATGCGCGTGCGCAGTCCGTAGCGGCCGACCAGGCGCCCCTCGGGGCGGGTGACCAGCCAGTGCAGGCGGCGCATGGGGGCCGTGCCCCGGTAGTACCAGCGGGCCGGGGCGCTGACGGAGACGACGGCGTCCGTGCCCCCGTGCAGCGCCGCGTGCCGCAGCACCACCGAGCCGCCCATGGAGAAGCCGACGGTCGCCACGCGCGCGTGCCCGAGACCGCGCGCCCACTCCACGGCGGCGTCGAGGTCCAGCACCTCCTTGTCGCCGACCGTGGACCGCCCGCCGGAGCGGCCGTGGCCGCGGAAGGAGAAGGTGACGACGGCGCCGTGGCCGCGCAGGACGCCCGCCACCCGGCGCACGTGCGGGCGGTCCACGTCCCCGGTGAAGCCGTGCGCGATCACGAACACCACGTCACGGGAGGCAGGCCGGGAGGCGTCCGCGCGGGGGTCGTATACGACGGAGGGCGGATCGTATACGGAATCGATCGGAATTCCGTCGGCCGTGCGTAGAAACGTCCGGATAGAGCCCCGTCTGCCTGTCTCGCCCATCGGACGAACGGTGGAACCTGCCACATGACCTGCCGGACGGTTGCTCATGTGGGCTATTCTGCTGGGCAGAGGACTCGGGCAGCGCAGCCCCCGGGTCCTTTTGTGCTTTCGGAAGCGTTGTATACGAAGCGGGAAACCTCGGGTGACCGCCGGTGTACGGGGCCTTCGGGATCGCAGAGCAGTACCCGTCCGCACTGTCCTCGCAGGGACCGAGGAGGAACCAGACGTATGAGTTCTCTGCTGCTCCTGACCAACGCCCTCCAGCCGTCGACGGAGGTGCTTCCGGCCCTCGGCCTGCTCCTGCACAACGTGCGGGTCGCGCCGGCGGAAGGGCCCGCCCTGGTCGACACCCCGGGCGCCGACGTCATCCTGGTCGACGGCCGGCGCGATCTGCCCCAGGTGCGCAGCCTCTGCCAGCTGCTGCGGTCCACCGGCCCCGGCTGTCCGCTGATTCTCGTGGTCACCGAGGGCGGCCTCGCCGCCGTCACCGCCGACTGGGGCATCGACGACGTACTGCTGGACACCGCCGGTCCGGCGGAGGTGGAGGCGCGGCTGCGGCTCGCCATGGGACGCCAGCAGATCGTCAACGACGACTCGCCGATGGAGATCCGCAACGGCGATCTCTCGGTGGACGAGGCGACCTACAGCGCCAAGCTCAAGGGGCGGGTCCTGGACCTGACCTTCAAGGAGTTCGAGCTGCTCAAATACCTCGCCCAGCACCCGGGCCGCGTCTTCACCCGCGCCCAGCTGCTGCAGGAGGTGTGGGGCTACGACTACTTCGGCGGCACCCGCACGGTCGACGTGCACGTACGGCGGCTGCGCGCCAAGCTCGGCCCGGAGCACGAGTCGCTGATCGGCACCGTCCGGAACGTCGGTTATCGATTCGTTACTCCGGAGAAGACCGACCGGTCCGCCGAGGAGGCCCAGGCCAAGGCGAGCCGGGCAAAGCCGGAGGTTGCGGACACCACCGCCGCCCTGGAGGGCGCCGAGGTCCACGCCGAGGCGTAGCCCGCCGCAGCGGACGCATGAGCGGCGCCCGGGCGGGGCATCGTCTCGCACAGCCGCCATGTGATACGCCCTGCCCACAGCAGGTCAATCCGCGTAGACTCCGCGCGTGGCCAAGGTGACTCGGGATGACGTGGCACGGCTGGCTGGGACCTCCACAGCCGTCGTCAGTTATGTCATCAACAACGGACCCCGGCCGGTCGCCCCGGCAACGCGCGAGCGTGTCCTCGCCGCGATCAAGGAACTGGGGTACCGGCCCGACCGGGTCGCCCAGGCGATGGCCTCCCGGCGCACCGACCTCATAGGCCTCATCATCCCCGACGCCCGCCAGCCCTTCTTCGGCGAGATGGCGCACGCGGTCGAGCAGGCCGCCTCGGAGCGCGGGAAGATGGTCCTCGTCGGCAACACCGACTACATCGGCGAGCGCGAGGTCCACTATCTGCGCGCCTTCCTCGGCATGCGCGTCTCGGGCCTGATCCTCGTCTCGCACGCCCTGAACGACCTGGCCGCCGCCGAGATCGACGCCTGGGACGCCCGGGTGGTGCTGCTGCACGAGCGTCCCGAGGCCATCGACGACGTGGCCGTGGTGACGGACGACCTGGGCGGAGCCCAGCTCGCCGTGCGCCACCTGCTGGAGCACGGCTACGACTACGTCGCCTGCATGGGCGGTACGGCGCAGACGCCGGCCGTCGGCGACCCGGTCTCCGACCACGTCGAGGGCTGGAAGCGGGCCATGGCCGAGGCGGGCCTGTCCATCGAGGGCCGGCTGTTCGAGGCGCCGTACAACCGCTACGACGCCTACCGGGTGGCCCTGGACGTCCTGTCGGGTCCGCACCGGCCGCCCGCGATCTTCTGCTCCACCGACGACCAGGCCATCGGCCTGCTGCGGGCCGCGCGGGAGCTGCGCATCGACGTGCCCGGGCAGCTGGCGGTGGCGGGCTTCGACGACATCAAGGAGGCCGCGCTCGCCGACCCGCCGCTGACCACGGTCGCCTCCGACCGCTCGGCGATGGCCCGGGCGGCGGTCGACCTGGTGCTGGACGACGGGCTGCGGATCGCCGGGTCCCGGCGCGAGCGGCTGAAGACGTTCCCGTCGCGCCTGGTGCTGCGCACGAGCTGCGGCTGCAACTGATCCCGGGGGCCTCTTCGAAGAGGGGGGCCCCGGACCTTTCTTGATCCGGATCCCTCCAGATCCGGGTCCCTCTTGATCCGGGTCCCTCTTGATCCGGATCCCTCTTTATATCGGGCAAACGAGGTTCTGCCAGGCTTCTCAGGCGGCGCTCAGGAAGCTCTCATGATCACGGGGGACTCTTCTGTCATGACCGAGAGCCAGGGCACTTACGAGCAGCCGCACTCCTACTCCGCTCCCGTGAACCCCGAGTGGCCGCCCCCGCCGCCGTACCAGCCGGCGGTCGCGGCCCCCGAGCCCCGGAAGAAGCGCGCCCGGGGACCGATGGGGCTGCTCGCGGCGGTCGCGATCGTCGCGGCCGCGGTCGGCGGCGGCACGGCGTACGCCTTCCAGGAACTGACCGGCAAGGACACGGTCGCCACCGCCGGCAGCACCACCCCCGTGGTGCCGTCGAGCAAGAAGGGCGACGTCGCCGCCATCGCCGCCGCGGTCAGCCCGAGCGTGGTCGAGATCAAAGCGACGCTCCCGAACGCGTCCGCCACCGGCTCCGGTGTGATCATCACATCCAAGGGCGAGATCATCACCAACAACCACGTCGTCTCCGGAGCCACCTCGATCAAGGTGCGCACCAGCGACGGCAAGAGCTACGCCGCCGAGATCGTCGGCACCGACAGCTCCAAGGACCTCGCGCTGATCAAGCTCAAGGGCGCCTCCGGCCTGAAGGCGGCGGCGCTCGGTGACTCGGGCAGCGTCCAGGTCGGCGACACGGTCGTCGCGATCGGCTCGCCCGAGGGCCTGACCGGCACGGTCACCAGCGGCATCGTCTCCGCCCTGAACCGGGACGTCACCGTCCCCACCGAGGAGAGCCAGGGGCAGGGCCAGGACGGCGACGGGCAGTGGCCGTTCCAGTTCGGCGGCCGCGAGTTCAACGGCGACACCGGCTCGTCCACCACCACCTACAAGGCCATCCAGACCGACGCGCCCATCAACCCCGGCAACTCCGGCGGCGCGCTGATCGACGCGAGCGGTCACGTCATAGGCATCAACTCCGCGATGTACTCCTCCGCCTCGCAGGATTCCTCGTCCTCGGACGCGGGCAGCATCGGCCTCGGCTTCGCCATCCCCATCGACACGGTGAAGTCCGACCTGGCCAAGCTGCGGGCGGGCTCCGACAGCTAGCAACACCAAGTGCAAGGAGCAGGTCATGATCAAGCACGTCCCCCACCGGTTCAGTGAGCGTGGTCCGGCCGGCCTCAGCCTGGCCCTGTCCATCGTGTCCGAGCTGCACGTGCCGGTCCCAGCGCCCCGGGCCCCCGAGGTGGCCACGCCCGTGACGCCGGTCCCCCAGCTGATGGGTCTGCGCACCTCCGCCGCCCGTCCGCACCGCCGCAAGGTTCCGCTGCACCGCCTGAACACGGTCCGGGTCTGACCGGCACGCGTGTCCCCCGGCCCCCGGACATGGGACGCTGAGAGGCACCGACCACGGCCGGAAGACCCCGCTTCCGGCCGGAAGACACCGACCGCCCACCGCACCCCGAGGAAACGCGAGCGATGAGTCCCGCCGATGGCGACCGCGACCCCCAGCGCATCCTGATCGTCGACGACGAGCCGGCCGTACGCGAGGCCCTCCAGCGCAGCCTCGCCTTCGAGGGGTACGACACCGAGGTCGCCGTCGACGGCGCGGACGCCCTGGAGAGGGCCACGGCCTACCGGCCCGATCTGGTCGTGCTGGACATCCAGATGCCGCGCATGGACGGGCTGACCGCGGCCCGCCGCATCCGGGGTGCGGGGGACACCACCCCGATCCTCATGCTCACCGCCCGCGACACGGTCGGCGACCGCGTCACCGGTCTGGACGCGGGCGCCGACGACTACCTGGTCAAGCCCTTCGAGCTGGACGAGCTGTTCGCCCGCATCCGTGCCCTGCTGCGCCGCAGCTCCTACGCGGCGGCGGTGTCCGCCGAGGCCCAGCAGGACGAGGCGCTCACCTTCGCCGACCTGCGCATGGACCTCGCCACCCGGGAGGTGACGCGCGGCGGCCGGCCGGTCGAGCTGACCCGCACGGAGTTCACCCTGCTGGAGATGTTCATGGCCCATCCGCGACAGGTGCTCACCCGCGAGCAGATCCTGAAGGCGGTGTGGGGCTTCGACTTCGAGCCCTCCTCCAACTCGCTGGACGTCTACGTGATGTACCTGCGCCGCAAGACCGAGGCGGGCGGTGAGCCGCGCCTGGTGCACACCGTGCGCGGGGTGGGCTACGTCCTGCGGCAGGGCGGCGCCGAGTGAGGCAGCTGGCGCGCCGGTACCGGGCGCTGCCGCTGCGCGCGCGACTGGCCATGCTGGTCGCGGCGGCGGTGGCGTTCGCGGTGGCGGCGGTCTCGGTGACCTGCTGGTTCCTCGTGGAGCGGAAGCTGTACGACCAGCTCGACGAGGACCTTCAGAAGTCCCTGCGGAACACGACGCAGACGGACCAGTTGCAGTTCACCCTGGACAACTGCACGGACACCCCGCAGGCCAACAGCTTCCTGCTGCGCGACCGGTACAGCCAGGTGGTCACGGAGGACGGCACGGTCTGTCTCTTCGGGGGCGCCTCGGGCAAGATCAAGGTCACCCAGGCCGACAAGACCGAGATCAAGAACTTCGACCCCAGCATCCTCTACTTCCGCAACGGCAGCGACGACGAGGGCAACGAACTGCGGGTGCTCACCAAGCCCGTCGGTCCCACCGCCACGCCGAGCGGCGGGCGCGGACCCAACGTCGGCGTGCTCATCGCCGTACCGCTCAAGAGCACGCAGAAGACCCTCAACGACCTCGCCCTGGTCCTCCTGCTCGTCTCCGCCGTCGGTGTCGTCGGCGCCGGTGCCGCGGGCCTCGCCGTGGCGCGGGCCGGGCTGCGCCCCGTCGACCGGCTCACCGAGGCCGTGGAGCACGTGGCCCGCACCGAGGACCTGACCATCCGCATCCCGGTGGAGGACGTCAGCGAGGACGAGGTGGCCCGGCTGTCCCGCTCGTTCAACTCGATGACGGCCTCGCTGGCCAGCTCCCGCGACCTGCAGCAGCAGCTGATCGCGGACGCCGGCCACGAACTGCGGACGCCCCTGACGTCGCTCAGGACGAACATCGAACTGCTCACCCGCAGCGAGGAGACGGGCCGCCCGCTCCCGCCGGAGGACCGCAAGGCGCTGCTCGCCTCGGTGAAGGCACAGATGACCGAACTGGCCGCGCTGATCGGCGACCTCCAGGAGCTGTCCCGCCCGGAGGGGCAGCGCGGCGAGCGCGTCCAGGTGGTCGCCCTCCAGGACACCGTCGAGGCGGCGCTGCGCCGGGCCCGGCTGCGTGGCCCCGAGCTGTCGATCACGGCCGACCTCGAGCCCTGGTTCGTCCGGGCGGAGCCCTCCGCGCTGGAGCGGGCGATCGTCAACGTCCTGGACAACGCGGTGAAGTTCAGCCCCGAGGGCGGCACGGTCGAGGTGCGGCTCAGCGGGGGCGTGCTGACGGTCCGTGATCACGGTCCCGGCATCGCCGAGGACGAACTCCCGCACGTCTTCGACCGGTTCTGGCGCTCCCCCAGCGCCCGTGCCCTGCCGGGTTCGGGCCTCGGCCTGTCCATCGTCGCCCGTACGGTGAAGCAGGCGGGCGGCGACGTCCGTCTGGCCCCCGCCGAGGGCGGCGGCACGGTGGCGACGATACGGCTGCCGGGAGCACCTGTTCCGCCGCCGGAGACACCGGCCGGCTGATCCCGGCGCCCTCAGTCGGGCCTGCGCATGGCGCGCAGGCGCTCGATCTGGGTGTGGCTGAGGTCGTTCGCCCGGCGCATGTGCCGGGTGATCGCCCTCAGCTCGTCCTCGCTGTGGTCGTCCAGGAGGGTCTGCCAGGTCCGGCCGAGGTCGTCCCACAGCGCGGTGACGCGGGCGAGGCGCTCCGGTACGGGGGTGACCAGGACACGGCGGCGGTCCTGCCGGTCGGGGGTGCGGGTGACGTATCCGCCGCGTTCCAGCCGGTCCACGAGGCGGGTGGCCGAGCCGGTGGTCAGACCGGTGCGGTCGGCGATCTGCCTGACGGTGAGCGGTTCCGGCTCGGCGGTCAGCAGGCTCAGGCACTGCACGTCGGTCGGGTGCAGGCCGAGGTTGTCGGCGACGGCCTGGTTGAACAGCACGTAGGCGGCCAGGTAGCGCCGGGACTCCAGGGCCAGCTCCTCGTACAGGCGGGCCCGGCCGGGGTCTGTCACGTCTGTCACGGGGGTCTCCTCACCCAAATTACTGCGCGGCGCAGTAAATGGTGCCCTAATCTGCTGCGTGACGCAGTCAATGCGCCACACAGTGATCGTACCGACCAGGGGGAGACCCATGCTCACCGTCGCCGTCACCGGCGCCACCGGTGCCCAGGGCGGGGCCACCGCCCGCGCCCTGCTGGGCGCCGGCCACCACGTCCGCGCCCTGACCCGCCACCCCGGCTCACCGGCCGCCGAGGCGCTGCGCCGCCTGGGCGCCGAGGTCCGCCGCGCCGACTTCGACGACCCCGCCTCGCTCGTCGCGGCCCTCGCCGGCGCCGACGCGCTCTTCGCGGTGACCACCCCGTTCGGCACCGGCACCGGGACGGAGGTGCGGCAGGGCACGGCCCTCGTCGACGCGGCGGCCGGAGCCCGCCTCGGTCATGTGGTGCTCACCTCCGCCGCCCACGCCGACCGCGGCACCGGCGTCCCGCACTTCGAGAGCAAACGGGCGGTCGAACAGCACCTGCGCGCCTCCGGCCTGCCCTGGACGGTGATCGCCCCGGCCGCGTTCATGGACAACTACGCCGGCGGCTGGACCCTCGACGGGCTGCGCACCGGCGTCTTCGCCTGGCCCATGCCGGCCGACCGGCCGCTCGCGCTCATCCCCGCCGCCGACATCGGCGCGTTCGCCGCGCTGGTCCTCCAGCGCCCGGACGACTTCGCGGGCCGGCGCATCGACCTCGCCTCCGACACGTGCACCCCCGCGCAGATCGCGGCCACCCTCGGCACCGCCCTGGGCCGCCCGGTCGCCCACGCACAGCCGCCCCTCAGCCAGGTCCGCGCCCACTCCGCCGACCTGGCGGCGATGTTCGCCTACTTCACCGACCCGGGCCTCGACGTCGACGTCACCGGCCTGCGCGACGCCCACCCCGAGATCGCCTGGCACACGTTCGCGGACTGGGCCGGCGAGCAGGACTGGACGGCCCTGCTGGGCCGCTGACCGCGGCGACCGCGGTTCAGCACCCCGCCCGGAGGAGCCGGCGCGGGCGGACGGGCGGCACCGCGGACTCCTGTCCACAGCTGTGGACAACGCGGCGGGAGGCGGCCGGGACACCCGCCCGCGCCGCCTCCGCCGGTACCGCCGGTCCTACCGCACGACCGTGATCCGGTCCGCCTTCGGCGGTGCGATCGGGGACGTGGCCGACGAGTTGGCCGTCAGGTACTTCTCCAGGGCCGTCAGATCGTCCGCGCCGACCAGGTCTCCCGTGCCCTGAGCCAGGGTGGGGAAGCCGTCGCCGCCGCCCGCGAGGAAGCTGTTGGTGGCGACCCGGTAGGTGGCCGACGGGTCGATCGGGGCGCCGTTCAGGCGGATCGAGTCGGTGACCACGCGGTCCGCGCCGGACTTGGTGAGGTCCAGGGTGTAGGTGAGCCCGGCGGACGGCTGGAGGATCTTCGGGGCCGCCGCGTTGGCTCCGCTCACCTGCTCCTTGAGGACCTGGATCAGCTGGGCACCGGTGAAGTCCTGGAGGTTCACCGTGTTGGCGAACGGCTGGACCGTGAAGCCCTCGGCGTAGGTGACCACGCCGTCGCCCTCCGCTCCCTTGGCCGCGTAGGTGAGGCCCGCCCGGACCCCGCCCGGGTTCATCAGGGCCAGGCTGGTCCTCGGGTCCAGTTCCCGGCCGTGGGCGAGCTGCGCGTCGGCGATCAGGTCGCCCATCGGGGACTCGGTGCCAGTGTTGTTGATGTCGGCGGAGATCCAGCCGATGGGGCGGTTGCCGATCGGGGCGGCCAGGGTGTTCCAGCGCGAGATCAGATCGGTCATGTCCGGCGCCTTGGGGACGTCCCGGGTGACCACGTGGTTCGCCGACTTCACCGCCGTACGCGCGATGTCGCCGGTGCGGCGGTCGTACGTCAGCGTGGTGTCCGTGTAGAGGCGGCCGAAGGAGGACGCCGAGGTGACCATGCGGGGGCGGCCCGACGGGTCCGGGACGGTGCAGACGTACGCCTGGTGGGTGTGGCCGGTGACCAGGGCGTCCACCGCCGGGGTCACGTTCTTGGCGATGTCCACGATCGGGCCGGAGATGCCGCTGCCCGCGCCCGGGGAGTCGCAGTCGTAGTTGTAGGAGCCGGAGGCCGGGTAGCCGCCCTCGTGGATCAGGGCCACGATCGACTGCACGCCCTGGCGCTGGAGCACCTTGGCGTACTTGTTGATGGTCTCGGCCTCGTCCTTGAAGGTCAGGCCCTTGACGCCGTCGGCGGAGACGATGCCCGGGGTGCCCTCCAGGGTGACCCCGATGAAGCCGATCCTGACGTCGTCCTTCTTCCAGACCCAGTACGGCTTCAGGATCGGCTTGCCGGTCTTCTCGTCCTGGACGTTCGCGGCCAGGTACGGGAAGTCGGCGCCCTGGAACTCCTGGTCCGTGTAGCAGCCGTCCGTGGGGTGGCAGCCGCCGTTCTGCAGGCGGGCCAGCTCCCTCGCGCCCTCGTCGAACTCGTGGTTGCCGACCGAGGTGACGTCCAGGTCCAGCTTGTTCAGCGCCTCGACGGTGGGCTCGTCGTGGAAGAGGCCCGACAGCAGCGGGGAGGCGCCGACCAGGTCGCCGCCGGCCGCGGTGATCGAGTACGGGTGGCCCGTGCGGGCCTGGCGGAGGTGGGTCGCGAGGTACTCGACACCGCCCGCGTCGATCGTCTTCGTCGTGCCGTCCGGCTGGAGTTCGGTGACCCGGCCGGAGGAGCCGGACGGGGGCTCCAGGTTGCCGTGCAGGTCGTTGAAGGAGAGCAGCTGGACGTCCTGGTAGCGGCCCGGACGGTGGTGGCTCTCGTGCGCGTCCGCCGGGAGCGCGGCGGTCAGCGCCGCGGCCGTGGCGAGAGAGGCTGCGCTCGCGAGAAGGGCGTACGTACGACGTCCGGTGCGCCGGGGCGCGGCTGGCATGGGACCCCCCTGTGGGTCGGCTGTGGTGGCTCGGCGCAGCCTAAAGTCAACGCGCGTAGCACGACAGGGGGTTCGTGGTTACATCCTGGTTTCCCTTTGCCAGTGCCTTTACCGCCCATCCCGCCGTGGCCGATGTGCCGGGAATTCGCCCCGGTCGCCCCGTACCCTCATACGCATGAGCAGCGACGACACCGTACGGGGCTTCCCCGCCCGCTCCATCGAGACCTACTCCGCGCTCACTCCGGACCGGGCCGAGGCCGTCCTGCGCCTGCTCGGTGAGGCCGCCCGGGTCGACGGGCAGCAGCCGGTGTCCGAGCAGGGCCGGCTGCAACTGCGCGGCGAGGCCCGCGAGGGCGTCTCGCACCTGCTGCTGACCGTCGACGGCGAACTCGTCGGCTACGCCCAGCTGGAGGACACCGACCCGGTGGAGGCGCCGGCCGCCGAACTGGTCGTGCACCCCGCGCACCGCGGGCACGGTCACGGCCGGGCGCTCGGCTCGGCCCTGCTCGCCGCGTCCGGCAAGCGGCTGCGGGTGTGGGCGCACGGGGGCCACGCCGCCGCCCGGCACCTCGCCCAGGTGCTCGGGCTGACGCTCTTTCGCGAACTGCGCCAGATGCGGCGCTCGTTGACCGACATGGAGCTGCCCGAGCCGACGCTGCCGGAGGGCGTGAGCGTGCGCACCTTCGTGCCCGGCAAGGACGACGCGGCCTGGCTCGCCGTGAACGCCGCCGCCTTCGCCCACCACCCCGAGCAGGGCTCGCTGGCCCAGCGGGACCTGGACGACCGCAAGGCCGAGCCGTGGTTCGACCCGGCCGGGTTCTTCCTCGCCGAGCGGCGCGGCGAGCTGATCGGCTTCCACTGGACCAAGGTGCACGCCGAGGAGGGGCTCGGCGAGGTGTACGTCCTCGGGGTCCGGCCCGGCGAACAGGGCGGCGGCCTCGGCAAGGCCCTCACCACGATCGGGCTGCGGCACCTGGCCGCGCAGCAGCTGCCGACCGCGATGCTCTACGTCGACGCCGACAACAAGGCGGCGGTGTCGGTGTACGAGCGCCTGGGCTTCACGGTCCACGAGACGGACCTGATGTACCGCACGGAAACCTGACGTCTCCCCGCGCGACGGTGGCCGCGGGGCCCGCTCACCGGCGCCGCGGTGGCGGCCTCGCCGTGGCCGCGTCGGGGATCGGCGTCCACACGAGCCTGCCGTACCTGTGGCCGGCCGTCACGGGGCGTCACCGGCCGGCGGACGTTCCCGATGTGTCCGGGCAGCAGGGCCGGGAGGGCATCGTCACCCCGACCGGCGCCCACGCCCCGCCTCGACCTGCGTCTCCGACGCCGGCACCGGGTGCCGGAGCCTCGACGACCAGCGGCACGCCGCCGGCTTCCGTGGCGGCCACCGCCCCTGTGCCCCTACCCGCGCGAAGGCCGCCCGCGCCGCCGAGGCAGCCGCCGGACGGCCGCCCTCGCCCCGGCCTGCCCGGCCTTGCCTCCGGGGCCGCGTGGGTGCTCCTCACGGCCGGTGACCTTCTGCGGGTCCGCCTCTCCCCCGGGCCCCGGGAGAGGGCCTGCCGCAAGCCGGCGCCGGGAACAGATGCCCGCACCGCCCGCCACCGGCACCGTCCTCGCCGCCACCCCCGCGGCGGACGCCGGTCCTGCACTCCACCGGACCCCCTGACGCCCCGGCCCGGGGTTTTCGCATCCAGGAACCCCTTCGGGCCGCCCCCCGCTATCCCGCACGTCATGTCGCCGTAACCATTGATTCAGCCAGGCTTGCGACGCTCGGCCAATGAAGCCCGCCGTGCCAGAGCCTTCGCCGCCCCCCGAGGGGCCCGCGGGGAACGGGGCCGTCACGCTCCCGCCCGCACGTTCCGACGCGCTTGTGTCACCCGTTGCGCGGAAGAATGGGTTCATGAGTCAGCAAGACGCCCAGGCAGAGGTACAGCACCCCCAGCCCTCCGTGGGCTCCATCGCCGCGCACCGCCAGCACGCCGTGGCCGCCGTGGTCTCCGACCTGGAACCCGATCTCGACGCGGGTCTCGACACCTACGAGGAGGCGCCGACCGACGGCGCGCCCCTGCCCCAGGGCCGTTTCCTCGACCGGGAACGCAGCTGGCTCGCCTTCAACGAGCGCGTCCTGGAGCTGGCCGAGGACCCGAACACGCCGCTGCTGGAGCGCGCGAACTTCCTCGCGATCTTCGCCAGCAACCTGGACGAGTTCTTCATGGTCCGGGTGGCCGGTCTGAAGCGCCGTATCGCCACCGGCGTCGCCACCCGCTCCGCCTCCGGCCTCCAGCCCCGCGAGGTGCTGGAGATGATCTGGGCCCGCTCCCGCGAGCTGATGGCCCGGCACGCCGCCTGCTACCACGAGGACGTCGCCCCCGCACTCGCGGACGAGGGCATCCACCTGGTCCGCTGGACCGAGCTGACCGACAAGGAGCAGGCCCGGCTCTTCACGCTCTTCCGGCACCAGATCTTCCCGGTCCTCACGCCCCTGGCCGTCGACCCCGCGCACCCCTTCCCGTACATCTCCGGCCTCTCCCTGAACCTGGCCGTCGTGGTACGGAACCCGGTCAGCGGCCACAAGCACTTCGCGCGCGTGAAGGTGCCCCCGCTGCTGTCCCGCTTCCTGGAGGCCTCCCCGGGCCGCTACGTCCCCATCGAGGACGTCATCGCGGCCCCCAACCACCTGGAAGAGCTGTTCCCGGGCATGGAGATCCTGGAGCACCACGCCTTCCGGATCACCCGCAACGAGGACCTGGAGGTCGAGGAGGACGACGCCGAGAACCTCCTCCAGGCCCTGGAGAAGGAACTCATGCGGCGCCGCTTCGGCCCGCCGGTCCGCCTGGAGGTCGAGGAGTCCATCGACCGCGAGGTGCTGGACCTGCTGGTGCGCGAGCTGAAGATCTCCGAGGCGGAGGTGTACCCGCTGCCCGGCCCGCTCGACCTCACCGGCCTCTTCCGCATCCACAGCCTCGACCGGCCGGAGCTGAAGTACCCCAAGTTCGTCGCCGGCACCCACCGCGACCTCGCCGAGGTCGAGTCGGCGTCCGCGCCCGACATCTTCGCGGCGCTGCGCGCCCGGGACGTGCTCCTGCACCACCCGTACGACAGCTTCTCCACCTCCGTGCAGGCGTTCCTGGAGCAGGCGGCGGCCGACCCGGACGTCCTCGCCATCAAGCAGACCCTGTACCGCACCTCCGGCGACTCCCCGATAGTCGACGCGCTCATCGACGCCGCCGAGTCCGGCAAGCAGGTCCTCGTCCTCGTCGAGATCAAGGCCCGCTTCGACGAGCACGCCAACATCAAGTGGGCGCGCAAGCTGGAGGAGGCCGGCTGCCACGTCGTCTACGGCCTCGTCGGCCTGAAGACGCACTGCAAGCTGTCGCTGGTGGTCCGCCAGGAGGGCGAGACCCTGCGCCGCTACAGCCACGTCGGCACCGGCAACTACCACCCGAAGACGGCCCGGCTGTACGAGGACCTCGGTCTGCTCACCGCCGACCCGCAGGTGGGCGCGGACCTCTCCGACCTGTTCAACCGGCTGTCCGGCTACTCGCGCCGCGAGACCTACCGCCGCCTGCTGGTCGCCCCCAAGTCCCTGCGGGACGGCCTGGTCGCGCGGATCGACAAGGAGGTCCAGCACCACCGTGCGGGCCGCCCGGCCTTCGTCCGCATCAAGGTCAACTCGATGGTGGACGAGGCGGTCATCGACGCCCTCTACCGGGCCTCCCAGGCGGGCGTGCTGGTCGACATCTGGGTGCGGGGCATCTGCGCCGTCCGCCCGGGCGTCGCGGGCCTGTCGGAGAACATCCGGGTCCGCTCGATCCTCGGCCGGTTCCTCGAACACTCCCGGGTGTTCGCCTTCGGCAACGGCGGCGAGCCGGAGGTGTGGATCGGCAGCGCCGACATGATGCACCGCAACCTCGACCGCCGGATAGAGGCCCTGGTCCGGGTGGTCGACCCCGGCCACCGCGCAGCCCTCAACCGGCTGCTGGACACCGGCATGTCCGACAGCACCGCCTCCTGGCACCTCGGCCCGGACGGCGAGTGGACGCGGCACGCGACCGACGCGGACGGCCAACCCCTGCGCAACGTCCAGGAGATGCTCATAGACGCCCGGAGGCGCCGGCGTGGCACAGCAACACCTTGACCCGACGGACCCCACGGCCGGGGCGGTGACCGGGGACGCCCTCGCGGGCTACCTGCGCGCCCAGGCCACGGAGTTCCTCCGCGCCCTGCGCCTGCACCGGGAGACCGGGGGCCAGACGGCCGGTGCGGAGGAGTCCGTCGACGCGGCCCGGGCCCTGCGCCGCTCGGCCCGCCGCATCAGCGCCAGCCTGCACACCTTCCGCCCCCTCCTGGACCCCGAGTGGTCGGAGGAGATGCGCCCGGAACTGGCCTGGCTGTCCGGCACGCTGGGCCTGGAGCACGCCTACGAGGCCCGCCTGGAGCGCCTGTTGCTGGCGTTGCACCGGCTGTCGGGCGCCGCGGTGTTCCCGGCCCAGGCCATGACGACAGCGGCCGTGGCCGGCGGGGGCGCCCCCGCGCGGGCGAAGGCGGGCGCGGGGCAGGCACGGGAGAGCGCCGGCGGTCCGGCCGGCGCGACGGTGACGACGGACCGCGGCAACCTCACCGTGGGCGCGGCGAAGGCGGGCGCCCTGCTCGAACGCCAGCTCACCCTCGCCCGGACGAGGGCCCACTCCACGGCGCTCCAGGCCCTCGGTTCCTCCCGTTTCCACGCCGTGGCCGACAAGGTCGCCGTACTCGCCAGCGAGGTCCCCCTCACCCCCGCGGCCCCCGCCACCGCCCTGGGCCCCCTCGCCGCCGCGGCCGAGGAGCGCCTCACGGACGCCGTCACCGCGCTGCCCCTGGTCACCGCCGGCCACCCGTACAACGCCGAGGCCCTGGTCCACGGCCTGTCCCCGGATCCGTCCCCGCACCCGCAGGACGGCCCCTGGCACCAGGTCCGCCTGCTGCTGCGCCTGCACCGGTACGCCCGCGAGGTGCTGCACGGCGGCAACGCCCCGGTGGACGTGCGGCTGCTGACGGCGGGCCAGGCGCTGAACCGGCACCGGGACGCCTCGGAGGCGGCGGGCGCCGCGGCGCAGGCGGCCCGCACCCCGCGGATCACGCCCGCGACGGCGTACGCGCTCGGTGTGCTCCACGCCGACCAGCGGCACGAGGTGGAGGCGGCCCGGTTCGCGTTCCAGCAGGCGTGGCAGAAGCAGACCGTCCACGCGCCCTGACCCCACGAGGAGGCGGTGTGAACGACACCGTGGTCCAGGCGGCCGGCTGTGTGCTGTGGCGCCGCTCCCCGGGCTCCGCAGACCTGGAGATCTGTCTCGTCCACCGGCCGAAGTACGACGACTGGTCCCACCCCAAGGGCAAGCTGAAGCGGGGCGAGGACCCGCTCGCCGGCGCGCTGCGCGAGGTGGCGGAGGAGACCGGGTACACGGCCGAGCCGGGCGGCGAGCTGCCGGGCGTGCGGTACTGGGCGGGCGGCCGCCCGAAGGAGGTGCGGTACTGGGCCGCGGAGGCGGTTTCCGGCCACTTCACACCGAACGACGAGGTGGACCGCATCCTGTGGCTGACCCCGGCGGCGGCCCGGGCCCGGCTGACCCAGCATCGCGACGGGGAGCTGGTGGACGCGCTCCTGCGCGCGCTGGAACGCCGGTGACGGTCAGGGGCCCGTCGTGTGCCCCTCCGCGTCCGTGCGGGCCTGGCTGCGGGCCCGGCGGGCGGGCCCGCGCCAGCCGCAGCTGCATCTGGCCACGCAGAAGGGGCCCTGCTCGGTCGTCGTGGTGAGGTGCTCCTGCCCGGACCGGGCGCGTTCCTGCCCGTCCTCCGGTACCGCGGTGACTGCCACGCCGTCAACGGTACCCAGCCGAGGTAAAGAGCGGGTCTTGCTCCCGCCGGCCGGACGCGGCCCCGCCACTGCTCCCGGCGGCGCGTGACGGCGCCCCCCACCCGTCGTTATCCGGACGACAGGGGGCCCGTGACGGACACACCGGCTGGGGGTAGGCAGGCGATGGATCGGCGGCAGCACAGGCGCGCGGGCGGGACGGTCGTCGCGGTGGGCGTCCTCCTCGCCCTCGGGACGGGCGCCACGGGCTGCTCCGGCAGCGGTGCCGCCGCCGAGGACGTCAAGGGCGCCGGCGATCCCGTCGCCCTCCTGCACCGGGCCGCCGACGCGCTGCGGGACGCGGGCAGTTCCAAGGCCGGCACCTCGATGCAGATGGCCAACGGCGGCACCCGGGTCACCATCCGCGGCAAGGGCGTCTACGACTACCGGCGCCGTCTCGGCCGGCTCACGGTGGTGCTGCCCGAGGACCCCACGGGCACCTCCGAGCACCGGCCCATCACCGAACTCCTCGCCCCGGGCGCGCTGTTCATGAAGAACCGGGGCGCGGGCGTGCCCGCCGACAAGTGGGTGCGGGTGGAGACCTCGACGCTGTCGGACGGCAATCTGGTCACCGGCGGCGCGACCGACCCGTACGCGGCGGCCGAGGTGCTGCGCGGGACGCGGGAGGCGGTCTTCGTCGGCCGGACCGAGGTCGCGGGGACGGCGGTGCGGCACTACCGGGGCACCGCCGACCTGCGCCGCGCGGCCCGGTACGCCTCCGCCGCGAACAGGGCGGTCCTGGCCGCGGCGGCGAAAGGGTTCGCCACGGCCGAGGTGCCGTTCGACGCGTACCTGGACGACCAGGGCCGCATCCGCAAGCTGCGGCAGCGCTTCAGCTTCGTCAACGGCCGCGAGAAGGTCACCGTGGCCGTCGCCTCCACCCTGCTGCTGTACGACTTCGGCGTCCCCGCCGACGTACGGCTGCCGGCCCCGGCGGACATCTACGCGGGCCGCATCGCCGAGCAGGCCGCAAGCGGCGGCGGGGCCTGAAACCGGCCAGTCACTAGTCCGGGACGCCACCCTGTAAGTAGCCCGTCCGTGCCATGCGCGGTCCGTAGGGCGCTGCCTACTCTAGGGAGCGGTGACGGCTGAGAAGAGGTGAGGCGGGTGGCTGCGGTCGGCGGCACGGCGGTTCAGGACCACGTGGCCCTCGCCGAGATCGAGCTGTGCGGAGAGCTGATCATCGCGGCCTCGGCCGCCGAGGACCGGCTCAGCCTGGAGAGCATCGACGAGGTGCTGCGGGTGGCCGAGGAGCGGAACGCGGCCTGAGCGGCTCAGCTGCGCAGCAGCCGGCCGATCGCCTTCGTCGCCTCGTCCACCTTGGCGTCGATCTCGTCACCGCCCTTGACGGCCGCGTCCGCGACGCAGTGCCGCAGGTGCTCCTCCAGCAGCTGGAGCGCGAAGGACTGCAGGGCCTTGGTCGAGGCGGAGACCTGCGTGAGTATGTCGATGCAGTACGTGTCCTCCTCCACCATCCGTTGCAGGCCGCGGATCTGGCCCTCGATCCGGCGCAGCCGCTTGAGGTGCTCGTCCTTCTGCTTGTGGTAGCCGTGCGTGGCGCCGGCCTCGGTCGTCGTCGTCATCGCGGGCCTCCGTCTCGGGACGAGCTGGGGATAAAAGGGACACATACCCCTAGTGGGTATATGGTAACGAACTTTGCGGGGTAGAGGGCCCTTCGTACGCCCCCGTGCTGATCACTCTGCTCGATGGGCGACACTGGATTGCGGCCCGTTAGCCGTGGCCGGATGATGCGCCTAGCATCAGCCTGACCGAAACCGAAGCACCCCGAGGACCCCACGTGCGCTTTCGTCTGACCCCCAGGGAGACGAGCTTCTACGACATGTTCGCCGCGTCCGCGGACAACATCGTCACCGGCTCGAAACTCCTGATGGAACTGCTCGGGGCGGACTCCTCCGCCCGGGCCGAGATCGCAGAGCGTATGCGGGCCGCGGAACACGCAGGTGACGACGCCACGCACGCGATCTTCCACCAGCTGAACTCCTCGTTCATCACGCCGTTCGACCGGGAGGACATCTACGCCCTCGCCGGTTCCCTCGACGACATCATGGACTTCATGGAGGAGGCCGTCGACCTGGTCGTCCTCTACAACGTCGAGGAACTGCCGAAGGGCGTCGAGCAGCAGATCGAGGTCCTGGCCAGGGCGGCGGAGCTGACGGCCGAGGCCATGCCGAACCTCCGCACCATGGACAACCTCACCGAGTACTGGATCGAGGTCAACCGGCTGGAGAACCAGGCCGACCAGATCCACCGCAAGCTGCTCGCCCACCTCTTCAACGGCAAGTACGACGCGATCGAGGTGCTGAAGCTCAAGCAGATCGTGGACGTCCTGGAAGAGGCGGCGGACGCGTTCGAGCACGTGGCGAACACGGTGGAGACCATCGCCGTCAAGGAGTCCTGAGGCGTCGATGGACACCTTCGCCCTGGTCGTGACCATCGCGGTCGCGCTCTTCTTCACGTACACGAACGGTTTCCACGACTCGGCGAACGCGATCGCGACGTCGGTGTCGACGCGGGCGCTGACCCCGCGGGCGGCCCTCGCCATGGCGGCCGTGATGAACCTCGCCGGTGCCTTCCTGGGCTCGGGCGTCGCCAAGACGGTCAGCGAGGGCCTGATCGAGACCCCCCGGGGCTCGACCGGCATGGGAATCCTCTTCGCGGCCCTGCTCGGCGCGATCGTCTGGAACCTGGTCACCTGGTACTTCGGCCTGCCGTCCTCCTCCTCGCACGCCCTGTTCGGCGGCCTGGTGGGCGCGGCGCTGGCGGGCGGCACGACGGTGATCTGGCACGGGGTGGTCGACAAGGTCATCATCCCGATGTTCCTGTCCCCGGTCGTGGGCCTGATCGTCGGCTACCTGGTCATGACGGCGATCCTGTGGATCTTCCGCCGGGCCAACCCGCACAAGGCCAAGCGCGGCTTCCGTATAGCCCAGACGGTCTCGGCGGCCGGCATGGCGCTGGGCCACGGCCTCCAGGACGCCCAGAAGACGATGGGCGTCGTCGTCATGGCACTGGTGATTTCCGGCCATGAGACGTACGGCGACCCGATCCCGGTCTGGGTGAAGATCGTCTGCGCGATCATGCTGTCCCTCGGCACCTACGCGGGCGGCTGGCGCATCATGCGCACGCTGGGCCGCAAGATCATCGAGCTGGACCCGCCGCAGGGCTTCGCCGCCGAGACGACCGGCGCGTCGATCATGTTCACCACGGCGTTCCTCTTCAAGGCGCCGATCTCCACGACCCACGTCATCACCTCGGCCATCATGGGCGTGGGCGCGACCAAGCGCGTGAACGCCGTCCGCTGGGGCGTGGCCAAGAACATCATCCTGGGCTGGTTCATCACGATGCCGGCCGCGGCCCTGGTGGCCGCCCTGGCCTTCGGGGTGGTCAAGCTGGTGGCGCTGTAGGCGAGCACGCAGTGACAACGCAGTGGGCCCGCCCCCGGGAGCCAGGGGCGGGCCCTTTGCGTCCTCGCGGTGGCACCGCCATGCAGCACCGCGAGGGGATCGTGGGATCAGCCGAAGCGGCCGGAGATGTAGTCCTCCGTGGCCTGGACCGACGGGTTGGAGAAGATCCGCTCCGTGTCGTCGATCTCGATCAGCCGGCCGGGCTGGCCGACCGCCGCCAGGTTGAAGAACGCCGTACGGTCCGAGACACGCGCCGCCTGCTGCATGTTGTGCGTCACGATGACGATCGTGAACCGCTCCTTCAGCTCACCGATCAGGTCCTCGATGGCGAGGGTGGAGATCGGGTCCAGGGCGGAGCAGGGCTCGTCCATGAGGAGCACCTTCGGCTCGACCGCGATCGCGCGGGCGATGCACAGACGCTGCTGCTGGCCACCGGACAGGCCGGAGCCCGGCTTGTTCAGGCGGTCCTTCACCTCGTTCCAGAGGTTCGCGCCCTTGAGGGACTTCTCGACGATGTCGTTCAGTTCCGACTTCTTGTAGTTGCCGTTCAGCCGCAGGCCCGCCGCCACGTTGTCGAAGATCGACATCGTGGGGAAGGGGTTCGGGCGCTGGAAGACCATGCCCACCTCGCGGCGGACGGACACCGGGTCGATCCCGGTGCCGTACAGGTCCTCGTCGTCCAGGAGCACCTTGCCCTCGACGCGACCGCCGGGGGTGACCTCGTGCATGCGGTTCAGCGTGCGCAGGAACGTCGACTTGCCGCAGCCGGACGGGCCGATGAACGCCGTCACCGACCGCGGCTCGACGGTCATGGAGATGTCCTCGATCGCCTTGTGGGAGCCGTAGAAGGCGGTGAGGCCGCTTACGTCGATTCGCTTGGCCATGTCTGCTTCACTTCCAGAAGATTCAAGCTCGGTCGCTGTGTGGCCCCGCTCGGCGGAGCCGGAAGTAGTCGCCTCAGCGACCGGTCTTGGGAGCCTTCCAGCGGGCGATGCCGCGGGCCACCAGGTTGAGGATCATCACGAAGGCGATCAGCGTGAGGGATGCCGCCCACGCGCGGTCGTAGGCCGCACCGGAGCCCGCGCTGTTGGCGAACTGCTGGTAGATGTACAGCGGCAGCGACGCCTGCGCGCCCTCGAAGGGGTTGTTGTTGATGAACGGGTTGCCGAACACCAGCAGCAGCACCGGCGCGGTCTCGCCGGCGATACGGGCGACCGCCAGCATGATGCCGGTGGTGATGCCTCCGATGGAGGTCGGCAGGACCACCTTCAGGATGGTCCGCCACTTGGGCACGCCGAGCGCCAGGGACGCCTCGCGCAGCTCGTTCGGGACGAGCTTGAGCATCTCCTCGGTGGAGCGGACGACGACCGGCATCATCAGGATGGCCAGGGCCAGCGAGCCGGCGAAGCCGAACGGCTGCATCTCGAAGATGAGCATCAGGCTGAGGATGAACAGGCCGGCGACGATCGACGGGATGCCCGTCATGACGTCGACGAAGAACGTGACGGCCTTGGCGAGCCGGCCCCGGCCGTACTCGACCAGGTAGATCGCGGTGAGCACGCCGATCGGGGCGCCGATGAGGGTGGCGAGGCCGACCTGCTCCAGGCTGCCGATGATGGCGTGGTAGATGCCGCCACCGGGCTCGGTGTCGGCGACGACCCCCATCGAGTGGGTCAGGAAGTAGAGGTCGAGGACCTTCACACCGCGCGCGGCGGTCACCCAGATCAGGGAGACCAGCGGCACCACGGCGAGCAGGAAGGCCACCCAGACGAGGCTGGTGGCGACGCGGTCCTTGGCCTGGCGGCGGCCCTCGACGCGCGCGGCGATGCCGAACGTGCCCAGGACGAAGAGGACGGCGGCGATCAGACCCCACTGGATCTTGCTGTCCAGGCCGGCGGCCAGGCTGATGCCGATGCCCAGCGCGAGGGAGCCGGCGGCGATGGCCCACGGCGTCCACCGGGGCAGGCTGGCGGCACGCAGCGTGCTGGGCCGCTGGTCGGTGACGGCTGCGGTGCTCATGCGTTGGCCCCCGAGTACTCCGCGCGACGGGCGATGATCAGCCGGGCCGCGCCGTTGACCAGCAGGGTGATCACGAACAGGACCAGACCGGAGGCGATGAGCGCGTCCCGGCCGAACTCGTTCGCCTCGCTGAACTTGCTGGCGATGTTCTGGGCGAAGGTGCCGCCGCCCGGGTTGAGCAGGCTGGCCTGGATGTCGAAGGACGGCGAGAGCACGGTGGCGACGGCCATCGTCTCGCCGAGCGCGCGGCCGAGGCCGAGCATGGAGGCGGAGATCACGCCGGAGCGCCCGAAGGGCAGCACCGACATGCGGATGACCTCCCAGCGCGTGGCGCCGAGGGCCAGGGCCGCCTCCTCGTGCATCTGCGGGACCTGGCGGAAGACCTCGCGGCTCACGTTGGTGATGATCGGCAGGATCATGATCGCGAGCAGGATGCCGACGGTGAGCATCGAGCGCGGCGCACCCTGGTCCCAGGAGAAGATGCCGGTCCAGCCGAAGAACTCGTTGAGCCAGCCGAACAGGCCGTTCATGTGCGGGACGAGCACCAGGGCGCCCCACAGGCCGTACACGATGGACGGCACGGCGGCGAGGAGGTCGATCACGTAGGCGACCGGGCCGGACATGCGGCGCGGGGCGTAGTGCGTGATGAACAGCGCGATGGCGACCGCGACCGGGACCGCGATGACCATGGCGATGACCGAGGAGACGATCGTGCCGAAGACCAGGACCGCGATGCCGAACTTCGGTTCGAGGACGTTGGTGTTCCACTCGAACGTGGTCAGGAAGTTCGCGTGGTCCTTGCTGATCGCGAGGGCGGCGCGGTAGGTGAGGAAGACCGCGATGGCGGCCATGATCGCCAGCAGCAGGATGCCGGAGCCTCGGGACAGGCCGAGGAAGATGCGGTCACCGGGGCGGGTGGCGCCACGGGCCGCGCGCTTCTGTTCGGCGATCGTGGGCTGGGAGGCGGGGGGAGGTACGTCGGTTGTCGTCGATATGTCCATCGGGTTCTCCGGTCTGCGGAGCCGTACCCCCGAGGGGCGGCGGCTCATGGCGGCGGTGCACCGGACGGTGCGGCCCGGCCCTGTCGGGTACCGGGCCGCACTCTCGGATCAGGTCAGCTCAGGCCCTCGATGGTCGTGCGGACCTTGGAGATGATGTCGGCGGGCACGGGCGCGTAGCCGATGCTCGGGAGGATCTTCTGGCCGTCCTCGCTGGCGATGTAGCGCAGGAAGGCCTTGGTGGCGGGCAGGGTGTCCGCCTTGTTGCCCTTGTCGCACACGATCTCGTAGGTGACCAGGGTGATCGGGTAGGCGCCCTCGGCCTTGGTCTTGTAGTCCAGCTTCAGCGCGAGGTCCTGGCCGGTGCCGACGACCTTCGCGGCGGCGATGTCGGCGGTGGCGCTGTCGGAGCTGGGCGCGACCGGCTTGCTGGCACCGGTGTCGATGGACACGGCCTTGATGCCGTCCTTGACGTAGGACAGCTCGAAGTAGCCGATGGCGCCGGAGGTCTGCTTCACCTGCTGGGCCACACCCGCGGACTGCGGAGCGGACTGGCCGCCCTTGGCCTGCCAGGCCTTGCCGCCGGAGTACTTCCAGTTGTCCGGGGTGGTGGCGATCAGGTACTTGGTGAAGTTGTCCGTGGTGCCGGACTCGTCCGAGCGGTGGAACGCCTGGATCTTCAGGTCCGGGAGCTTCACGCCCTTGTTCAGGGCGGCGATCGCCGGGTCGTTCCACTTGGTGATCTTGCTGTCGAAGATCTTGGCGAGGGTCGGGGCGTCCAGGACCAGGTTGTCGACGCCGGGGACGTTGTACCCGATGGCGATCGGGCCGCCGACCATCGGCAGGTCGATGCCCTGGCCGCCCTTGCAGACCTGCTTGGAGGCGGTGATCTCCTCGGGCTTCAGCGCCGAGTCGGAACCGGCGAAGGCGACCTGGCCCTGCGTGAACGCGGTGACACCGGCGCCGGAGCCGCCGCCCTTGTAGTTGATCTGCACGCCGCAGGCCTGGGAGAAGTTCTTCACCCAGGCGTCGATCGCGTTCTTCTGCGCGGAGGAGCCGTCTGCGAGCAGCTGACCCTTGGCGTCGTCGCACTTGATCGAGCTGGCCTGGGCGGACGTGGACGGGTTGCCCGACGCACTGCCGCCGCCGCCGTTGTCGTCGGAGCCGCACGCCGTCAGGGCCAGGGCGCCGGTGACGGCGACAGCACCGAGAGAAAGGGCGCGCAGCCGGTTCTTGCGCTGAAGCTTCACTTTCGGGAGTTCCTTCCAGGAGCCGCCGCTGTCGGCGGCGCGCGAGGTCATAGAGGTGCGTGAGCGCGTTCATGGCCGCACTCGGCACCCGGTACGGCCGAAATTAGGCAGATCAGGTGAAGCCGCCGATGGCCGGAAGTGAACGAGGGGTGAACCCCTGCCGTCGGCCCGGTGAGGTCACGGAATGCTCACGGGGAGAGCACGCGAAGGTTCCGACGACCGGGTTGCGCGAACGTGTCTTCGGTGCTCGTCACCCGGCCGGGGGAACCCCTCGGTGCGGCGCGTCGTCTCGTTCCACGACAGCCGAGGAAAGGCGACGGACATGGAACGGCGTACGTTCATCTCGGGCGGCGCGGCCGCCCTGGCGACGACCGCACTCACCGCGTGCGGTGCGGGCGCGTCCACCCCCGCGGCGGAACACCCCGGTACGCCGTCGCGCTCGTCCTCGCTCACGGCACTGAGGACCACCAGCGCGACCGCCGCCGCGAACTGGGCGGCCCTCGCCCGTGACCTGGACGGCACCCTGGTGCGGCCCGGCGACGCGAGCTGGAGCACCGCCCACCAGCTGTACAACACCCGCTTCGACGGACTGAGGCCCGCCGCGGTGGCCTACGTCGCCCACGCCGCCGACATCCGCACCACCCTCGCCTACGCCCACGCGCACGGCGTCAAGGTCTCCATCCGCAACGGCGGCCACTCCTACGCCGGCTACTCCTCCGGCGACAACCGGCTGATCGTCGACGTGTCCCGGCTGAACCGGGTCCGGGCGAGCGGCGGCCAGGCCGTCGTCGGCGCCGGCGCCAAGCTGATCGACGTCTACCGCGCGCTGGCCGCGAAGGGCGTGACCATACCGGCGGGCTCCTGCCCCACCGTCGGCGTCTCCGGCCTGGTGCTCGGCGGCGGCCACGGCGTCGCCTCCCGCGCCTACGGCCTGACCTGCGACAGCCTCACCCAGGCCACTCTGATCACCGCGGACGGCACACAGCTCACGGCGAACGAGAGCACCGACAAGGACCTGTTCTGGGCGCTGCGCGGCGCCGGCAACGGCAACTTCGGCGTCGTCACCGAGCTGCAGTTCCGCACCCATCCCGCACCGCAGGCCGTGACCGCCTACCTGACCTGGCCCTGGTCCAAGGCCGCCAAGGTGCTCAAGGCGTGGCAGGAGTGGGGCCCGGGCCAGCCCGACGAGATCTGGTCCTCCCTGCACCTGGCGTGCTCCCCGGGCCGCACCCCGGCCATCTCGGTGGCCTGCTTCTCCCTCGGCACCTACGGCGAGCTCCAGAACGCCGTGGACCGCCTGGCCCACCTGGCCGGCGCCGACGCCTCGTCCGTCTCCCTGCGCCGCCGGGGCTACGAGGAGGCCATGGAGATCTACGCCGGCTGCTCCTCCTTCTCCACCGACGCCCAGTGCCATCTGCCCGGCTCCACGCCGGGCCGCTCCCCGCAGGGCAGGCTCGGCCGCGAGACGTACGCGGCCCGCTCCGACTTCTTCGACCGCTCGCTGTCCGCGGCCGGCATCCAGACCGTGCTGAAGCAGATCGCCGCGGTGCGGGGCGGCGCGGGCAGCATCGCGTTCACCGCGCTCGGCGGCGCGGTCAACCGGGTCTCCCCGACCGCGACGGCCTTCGTCCACCGCCGCTCGCGGATGCTGGCCCAGTACATCGCCTCCTGGGGCGCGGGGGCCTCCGGCTCCACCGCCCAGTCCTGGCTGACCTCGGCGCACCAGGCGATGAAGCCGTACGCCTCGGGCGCCGCCTACCAGAACTACAGCGACCCGACGCTGAAGGACTGGAAGAAGGCGTACTACGGGGACGCGGCGGCCCGGCTGGCCAAGGTGAAGAAGCAGTACGACCCGCAGCGCTTCTTCTCCTACGCGCAGGGTCTGTAGCGGGCGGGGCGGGGTCCAGGGCCTGTCCTAGGCCGCGAGGTCCCGCTCCTCGTGGTCCACGGGCGTGCGGGCCCCGGGCAGCAGGGTGTTGTCCGGGCCGCCGCCCGCCGCCGACCGCCGCCGCACGAGCCACCCCGCGCGCGGCGAGCGCTCCACGGCCCGCATCAGCGGGGTGAGCAGGGCCGTGGCCAGGGGGGACAGCAGCAGGACGACCGCCGTACCGAGGGCGAAGCCGCCGACGACGTCCGTCGGGTAGTGCACGCCCATGTAGACCCGGCAGAAGCCCTCCAGCAGGGCGAGGCCGATCCCGGCGAGGCCGAAGCGGCGGTGGGCGACGAAGAGCCCCACGCCGAGGGCCATCGTGATCGTCGCGTGGTCGCTGACGAAGGAGAAGTCGGTCTTCCCGGAGACGAGGACGTCCAGGCCCTGGTGGTCCACGAAGGGGCGGGGGCGCTCCACGAAGCCCCGTATCGGGACGTTCACCAGCACCGCGAGGCCGGCCGCGAGCGGCGCCCACACCAGCGCGGCCACCGAGGGCGCGGCCTCCTCGCCGCCCCGGCGCCGCACGGACCACCAGCACCACAGGATCAGCAGCACCATGGCGAGCAGCAGGCCGTACTCACCGACGAACTCCATGACCCGGTCGAACCAGTGCGGCGCGTCCTTGGCCAGGCCGTTGATGTCGTAGAGCAGCTCGACGTCGGGGTTCGATCCGGATTCGGCGAGTACAGCCATCGTGCTGCGGCCCCTTCGTCGTCTTCCCGGACGCACCTCGTGTGCGTCGCTCCTGCCCCCCGGTGGTTCGTAGATCCGCTTCCGCTGCACTGCCGCACTGACGTCCGCTCGGCTACGTCAACAGGAACGCACGCCCACCGTGAATACGTTCCACTCTCCACTGAATGATCACGCAGACGTTATCGAAGAGAGACTCATCGCCCCAGCTCAGGGGGTGGGTTCACGCTCGGTTCACACCGTCGTCGGGAGCGCTTTTGCGCCATCTTCGGTGACCCGGGTGGCACCGAAGTAGTCGGGGGTGTCGATCGGGTCGAACCGGATCACGGCACCCGTGCGCGGGGCGTCGATCATGTATCCGCCGCCGACGTAGATACCGACGTGCCGGATGGCCCGCGAGTCGGTGAGGTCGTCGGAGAAGAACACCAGGTCGCCCGGGAGCAGCTGGTCGCGCGAGGGGTGCGGACCGGCGTTGTACTGGTCGTTTGCCACGCGCGGCAGGGTGATCCCGACCGTCTCGTACGCGGCCTTGGTCAGCCCGGAGCAGTCGAAGCGCCCGCCCTGGTCGGCCGTGCCGTTGCCGCCCCACAGGTACGGCGTGCCCAGCTTGCTCTGCGCGAAGCCGATGGCGCCGGCGGCCTGCCGGGTGGGGTCGATCCGGGTGACCGGTGCGGCGAAGCTCTTCTCCAGGCTGCGGATCCGCTGGACGTAGTTCCGCGTCTCGCTGATGGCCGGAACCCCACCCGCCCGGATGACGCGGTAGGCGCCCGCGTTGTAGGCGGCGAGCATGTTGTCGGACACGTTGCCCGGCACGTCCTTCACGTACTTCGCCAGCTCGCAGTCGTAGGAAGCCGCCGACGGGATCGCGTCGTTCGGGTCCCAGATGTCCCGCCTGCCGTCCCCGTTGCCGTCGATCCCGTGGGTCGCCCACGTGCTCGGGATGAACTGGGCGATCCCCCGGGCGTCGGCCGGGCTGACGACGGCCGGGTTCCAGCCGCTCTCCTGGTAGAGCTGCGCGGCGAGCAGCGCGGGACTGAGCGCCGGGCACAGGTTGCCCCACTTCTGCACCAGCGTCTTGTAGGCGGCCGGAACGGCTCCCTTGGCCAGCCCCCGGCTCCCCGCGGTCACGCCGCCCACCAGGTTCCCGGCCACGAGATACACCCCGACGACGAGCAGCATGACGAAGCCCATGCCGAGCCCGACGGCCGCCCCACCGATCACCCATACCTTCCGCACGGTTCAACTTTCCCCCATGCGGACGCCGTTCAAGGCCATTTGTGCGCGAAGTGGCGTCATTTCACGGGCGCACGACGCCGACTGACTCCCCCTCAGCCCGCTCAGCGGTCGGCCGTGGCGTCCCGGTACAGTTCCGCCGCCTGCGCCCCCAGGACCACGCTGTACGACGTGTCGGCCGTCGAGCCGCCCTGTTCGTGGCCGCCGAGCACGCCGACGACCTGGCCGTCACCGTTGACCCAGGGGCTGCCGCTCGTGCCGCCGGTGAAGTCCGGGCAGTCGATGCGCTGTTGGGTACGGCTGTGCGGGACCGGCCTGTTGGTGCAGCTGATGGGCACCTCGCGGGAGTCGGGGTAGCCGGTGACGGTGACGGCGGTGGCACCGGTGGCCACCCCGGTCGCGAACCGGTTGGCGCCGACCACGTCCTCCAGCCGCTCGCCGTGCCGCCCGGCGACGGAGGCGAAGGCGACGTCGCTGTCCTCGTCCTGCCCCTTGGCCCACCCGTCCGGCAGGAAACGCCGCGTCACCTTCCACACCCCGTACGGCGCCCGACCGTCCCGGTAGCCCGGCACGAACACCAGGTCGCCGTCGACGCCGGCCACACAGTGCGCCGCGGTGGCGATCAGATCACCCCGCGGGCTGTGCACCACGGAGGCCGTGCAGAAGTGGCCGCCGGCGAGCCTGCCCGCCCGGTCGGCGCCGAACAGCGCGCCCACCCGTGCGCTGCTCCGGGTCGCGGCGGTCTCGGCGGTGACCCCGAGGGGCCCCCGCCCGTCGTCCGCGGCGGCCACGGAGGCAGACGTCAGCGCGAGCAGCACCACAGCGCCGAGCAACGTGGGCCGCGAGGTGACCGACATGCGTGAGGTGCGTGAGGTGCGCTTCATCAGGCCCCACTCTGTCCGAGGAAGGTGAGAATCCCGTTCCGACTTCACTGAGATTTTCCTGTGAAACCTCTGCTTCCCCGCCGGCCGTGGTCAGAACATCGCTCACCGTACCGGCGTCGTGAGCGGCCACTCCACGCCCGTCAGCTCTTCCGAGAGCGTCCACAGCCGCCGGGCCGCGACCGGGTCGCTCGCCGCCGCGCTGCGGCCGACCAGGGCCGGGGCGCCGCGCATCTCGGCGGGGCCGTCGGGGCCGACGTAGGACGCGCCGGGCAGGTCCTGGGTGGCCGCGTAGAGGGTGGGCAGGGCGCCGGCCCTGTCGTCCTGCGCGAGGAAGCGGTTGCCGACCCGCATGACCACACGGGCGAACGGGCTGGCGGTGCGGCTCTGGAGGTTGGTCGCCGCCCAGCCGGGATGCGCCGCCAGGGCCCGTACGGCCGACCCGGCCTCCGCCAGGCGCCGCTGGAGCTCCAGGGTGAACAGGAGGTTGGCCAGCTTGGACTGGGCGTAGGCGCGGGTGGGGCGGTAGTTCCCGCGCAGGTGCACGTTCTCGAAGCGGATCCTCCGGTCGCCCATGCGGTGCGCGCCGGACGCCACGGTCACCACCCGGTCGGTGATCCGGGGCAGCAGCAGGTTGGTCAGCGCGAAGTGCCCCAGGTGGTTGGTGCCGAACTGCAGCTCGAGGCACGGACGCCTTCACCGGCTGAGCACCCACCACGACGGGCGGGCCACGGCACCAGCCGTGGCCCGCTTTCCCGTCCCCCCGTGAGAACATCGACGGGACGCGTCACCCGACCTGTTCCACTCCGACCTCGTTGCCCGGCGTGACCTGCCGTGATACACAGAGTGACCGAACGGGCTATTCGTACGAAACCCGCCAGTCAATGACGCCAAGTCGACATACGTTGGCGACGTTGTCGGCGACAATGAGGCCTGTCCTCTGCACACCGCAGGGGCACTCACGGAACTACCCACCAGGGGCGGTGACTTACATGCTCTTTGCGGCCGACAAGGGAGACATCAACACCATCATCGGCGGGATCGCTCCGGACTGGGGCCCCTTCGGCAGCCTGGGCAACGAGGCCAAGGTGATGATCGAGGTGGTCATGGCCGTGGCCATCCTCCTCTGCCTCGGCATCGCTGTGTGGGGTGCGGCGAAGCAGCGCATCGGCGCCACCGCCCTCCGGGACACCTTCAGCGCCGAACAGGGCAAGGGCCTCATCATCGCCGGCCTCACCGGGGTGTTCATCATCGGATCCCTCGGCACACTGTTCACGATCGTGTACGGCATGGCGGTCTAGCACCCGTCTCCTCCACCCCACCCACCCGTCGTGCCCACCGGCTGAGGTTGCGTCTCCCTGATGTCGAGTCACCACACCGCGCCCCCGCGGGAACCAGCACGGCTACCGTCGTATGTCCACGAGGGTGAGGGAGGGCACACGGCATGAGTCCCGGAGACGAACAGGGCTACGACTACCCCGAGACGGGCCACACCCGCACCCGCCTCCCCGACCCCGACCCCTACGGCGGCGCCCCCCGCCGCCCCCACCGCTCCTCCTCCCGCAGCCTGGTCACGGTGGTAGGCGTAGTAGTCCTCCTCATCGCCGCGATCGCCTTCGCGAACAGGGGAGGGGACAAGGGGGGTGACGAGGCGTCGGGGAAGGGCACCAGGCCCCAGGCGTCCGCCACCGCCCCCTCGGGCACCCGCCCGGTCGAAACAAGAACAGGCACCATCCCTTCGGGCTTCGCCCACACAACCCAGGGGGCGGAGAGCGCGGCGGCGAACTACGCGGTGGCGTTGGGGTCGGCCGACATGTTCAACAAGGCTGGTCGCGACACCATCCTGCGGACCGTCATGACGCCCTCCAGGGTGACGAGTTCCGAGGCAGCCTTCGACAAGGCGTACACCCCCGCCTTCAGCAAGAGCCTCGGTCTGAACGACGACGGCACCGCTCCGAAGGGCTACACGTTCGTCTCACGCACGAGCCCCATCGGCACAAAGGTCACCGAGGCCTCCGACAACACGGCCACGGTCCAGGTCTGGTGCAGCGGCCTGCTGGGCCTCGCGGGCGAGAATTCCACGAATCCGGTCACCAACAGCTGGTTCACCATCACGATGAAACTCGAGTGGGTCGCCGGCGACTGGAAGATCATCACCCATTCCCAGAAGGAAGGCCCTGCGCCTGTTCCCGGCGACGACAGGGCTTCCAGTGCCGACGAGATGTCCAAGGCTGTCGATGAGTACGGAGGGTTCACCTATGCCCGCTAACCGCCGCGTACTCACGCTGGCCGGCGCAGTCACCGCGGTACAGACGGCGGCCGTCCTGGCAGCCACGCGTGCCTTCGCCGCCCCCACACCGACGCCGACGCCTACTGCTACGAAGAGCACCGACACCTGCGAGCTGATCCACGGCGCTGCCCGCGAATTCTGCGAAAAAGACAACGGCTCCTCCGGCGGATCCTCCGGAGGCGTCCCCAGCAACCCCCTCACCGACACGCTCGACCCCCTCGCCTCCCTGGCCAAGGGATGCGCCGACGCCGCCGCCTGGACCATCGCGAAGCTCAGTGACGCCGTGAAGGAGACCGCCAACGTCGACTTCACCAATCAGGCGTTCCTGAAGCAGTACGCCGTCGTCTTCGCCGCCTCCACGATCCTCACGCTCCTCCTCTGGCTGCTGGCCGTGGCCAAGCGAGCCGTGAGGGGCGTACCGCTCACCACCGCCATCTCGGAAGCCGTCGGCTTCCTCTGGCTCACCGTGCTGGCCTCCGCCTTCACCCCCCTCATCCTGTACACCGTCGTCTCGGCGACGGACGGCGTCACGGACGTCCTCGCGAAGGCCACCGGCGACCAGGCCGACACCTTCTTCGGCACCTTCTCCGGCGCCCTGAAGAAGGGCAACGACATCGGCGGCGGCCCCATCATGCTGATCGTCGTGTCCCTGGTCAGCATCCTCGCCGCCGGCGTCCTCTGGCTGGAGCTCGTCATCCGCGCCGCCCTGCTCTACGTCGGCGCTCTCCTCGGCACCGTCGTCTACGCGGGCCTGGTCGACAAGAACCTGTGGGGCCACGTCCGCCGCTGGGCCGGCATCATGATCGCCGTCATCCTGGTCAAACCGGTCATCGTGATCGTCCTCGGCCTCGCCGGCGCCCTCTCCGGCGACAGCGGTCCGGACGCCTTCTCCGCCGTCGTCTCCGGCCTCGCCATCATCCTGCTGGCCATCTTCGCCAGCGCGATGATCTACCGTTTCGTCCCCGGCTTCGGCGACGAGCTCGCCGGCTCCCGCAGCAACCGCATCATGCAGGGCGCCGAGAGCAAGGCCGCCGCCGTCATCAGCTCCCCGGCCACCCTCGTCGCCCAGGGCATCAAGACCCACAGCACCCGCGCCGACACCTCCGGCGGGCAGTCCGCCGCCACGCCCCGCCCGGCCAACCCGGCCACCGGAGGCGTCGCCGCGCACAGCAGCCGTACCCCCGCCGGCGGCGGAGCCGTCCCCTCCGCCACGCCCGCGCCCCGCGCGTCCAGCCCGGTCAACACTCCGCACGCCGGCAACACCCGCAACAACCGCTCGGGAGGTGAAGGGCGTTGACGACCGAGTCCCACCTGTCCCATCCGGTCACGCCCCGCCGTACGTATCTCATCGGCCGCGCCCGGCCGAACGCGATCGTCGGCCGGAACCGCGAGTCCGGCGAGATCGCCCTGATCATCGCCGGCGCGTTCCTCGGCATGATGTGCGGCCTCCTCGTCCCGGTCCTGTCCCTGCGCATCGTGCTGCTCACCGGCTTCCCGCTGCTCGCGCTGGCCGCGGTCTACGTGCCGTACAAGCGGCGCACCTTCTACAAGTGGTTCGAGATCAACCGCAGCTACAAGCGCACCGTCAAGCGGGGCGCCGTCTACCGCTCCGCCGCCATGGAGGCCGGGACCCGGATCGACGGCCGCGAGATCGAGATCGGCCCGCCCCCGGGCATCGGCCGCATCACCTGGCTCGCCGCACCCTTCGGGCCGGACGAGATCGCCGTACTGCTGCACGCCGACCGCAAGACCGTCACCGCCGCCATCGAGATCGAGGGCCCGGGCGTCGGCCTGCGCGACTCGGAGGACCAGGAGGCCCTGGTCGACCGCTTCGGCACGCTGCTCAAGCACGTCGCCAACGGGGACGGCTTCGTCACCCGCCTGCAGATGCTGGCGCGGACCCTGCCCGCCGACCCGGACGCGCACGCCAAGGACGTGGCCCAGCGCGGTGACCCCCGCGCTCCCGGCTGGCTCCAGCAGTCCTATGACCAGCTCCAGTCCATGGTGTCCACCAGCAGCGAGCAGCACCGCGCCTACCTCGTGGCCTGTATGCACTACACGCGCGAACTGGCCGCCGAGGCGCACGCCATGGCGCGCGCCGTCCGCGCCCGTGGCGGCAAGGTCGACCGGGACGCCGGACTCGCCGTCGTCATGGCCCGCGAGCTGACCGACATCTGCTCGCGGCTCCAGGAGGCCGACATCCGGGTGCGGCAGCCGCTCGGTCAGGGGCGGCTGGCCTCCCTCATCCACTCCATGTACGACCCCGACCACCCCATCGACCACATCCAGGCGATGACCCGGCGCAACGCCTGGCCGGCCGAGCTGGACGCCACGGAGCCCACCTACCTCCAGGCGAAGACCCGGGAGTCCTCCACCCGCGCGCCCTGGTGCCACGCCACCGCGTGGGTGAAGGAGTGGCCGATGACCCCCGTCGGCGTGAACTTCCTCGCGCCGCTCCTCGTCCACACCCCGGACGTCATCCGCACGGTCGCCGTCACCATGGACCTCGAACCCACCGAGGTCGCCATCGAGCGGATGCTCACCGAGAAGACCAACGACGAGGCCGAGGCGTCCCGCGCCGCCAAGATGAACCGGACCGTCGACCCGCGCGACGTCGCCGCGCACAACCGTCTCGACCAGCGCGGCGAGGACCTCGCCAGCGGCGCCGCCGGCGTCAACCTGGTCGGCTACATCACCGTCTCCTCCCGTTCCCCGGAGGCCCTCGCCCGCGACAAGCGGACGATAAGGGCGTCCGCCGGCAAGTCGTACCTCAAGCTGGAGTGGTGCGACCGAGAGCACCACCGCGCCTTCGTGAACACACTTCCGTTCGCCACCGGCATCCGAAGGTAGGGGCTGATTCGCCGATGCGGGATCCGCTGTCCGTCCTCACCGAGGCGTTCACCTCCTTCCTCTTCGGGAAGGTCGAGACGACCCGGCTGCCGGTGCGCACCTCCACGGGCCAGGCCCAGGCCGTCTACCTGCCGACGGCCGCGCCCGGCCTCGGCGACTCCGGCGTCATCATCGGCCGCGAGGTGTACTCCGGGAAGGGCTACATCTACGACCCCTTCCAGCTGTACGGCCAGCAGCTGCCGGCGCCTCACTGGCTCGTCCTCGGCGAGTCCGGGAACGGCAAGTCGGCCCTGGAGAAGACCTACGTCCTGCGCCAGCTCCGCTTCAAGGACCGCCAGGTCGTCGTCCTGGACGCCCAGGGCGAGGACGGGGTCGGCGAGTGGAACCTCATCGCCCAGGAGCTGGGGATAACGCCGATCCGGCTGGACCCGACGGCCGCCCTGAACCACGGCATCCGCCTGAACCCGCTGGACCCGTCGATCACCACCACCGGTCAGCTGGCACTGCTCCGCACGATCATCGAAGTGGCGATGGGCCACGGCCTGGACGAGCGCTCCGGCTTCGCCCTGAAGGTCGCCCACTCGTACGTCAACGAGACCATCGTGGACCGCCAGCCGGTCCTGTCCGACATCGTGGAGCAGCTACGGCACCCCGAGCCGGAGTCGGCGGAGGCGATGAACGTCGCCATAGACGACGTACGGGCGTGGGGCCTCGATGTCGCCCTGGTCCTGGACCGGTTGGTCGACGGTGACCTCCGGGGCATGTTCGACGGCCCGACGACGGTCGGCATCGACCTGGACGCCCCGCTGATCGTCTTCGACCTCTCCCACATCGACCGCAACTCCATCGCCATGCCCATCCTGATGGCGATCGTCGGCGTGTGGCTGGAGCACACCTGGATCCGCCCCGACCGGAAGAAGCGCATCTTCCTGGTCGAGGAGGCCTGGCACATCATCAACAGCCCGTTCGTGGCCCAGTTGTTCCAGCGGCTGCTGAAGTTCGGCCGCCGGCTCGGCCTGTCCTTCGTGGCGGTGGTCCACCATCTGTCCGACGTCGTCGACGGAGCGGCGGCGAAGGAGGCGGCGGCCATCCTGAAGATGGCGTCGACCAGGACGATCTACGCCCAGAAGGCCGACGAGGCGAGGGCCACGGGCCGGGTCCTCGGCCTCCCCCGCTGGGCGGTCGAGATCATCCCCACGCTCACGCCCGGCATCGCGGTCTGGGACGTCAACGGCAACGTCCAGGTGGTCAAGCACCTGGTCACGGAGACGGAACGGCCACTGGTCTTCACCGACCGCGCGATGACCGAGTCCTCCAGCGACCTCGCGGCCGACGACGCCCTGCGCGCGGCCGAACTGGAGGCCGAGCAACGGGCCGCGGCCTTCGTGGAGCAGCACGTGGGCGACTCCGAGTCGACGGTGGCGTAAGGGGACGTAAGGGGAGCGCAGGGTGAGACCGGACGACCGCCGCGAGGACCGCAGGGACAGCCGCCGGGAGGGCCAGGGCGGCATTCCCGACGGCCTGCTGATCGGCATTCTGGCCTTCCTCCTCGGCATGACCGTGCTGGTGTGGACGGCCACGGGCCTGGCGTCCTGGTTCGCCCAGGGTGCCTGGCCCACCGGTGTCACGTTCACCCGCACGCCCCTGGCCATGCGCCACCTCATCGGCCGGCCCCACGACATCACCGGCGCCTGGCCGGACACCCCACCGTCCCAACTCTCCGGCTGGGGCCTGTTCTGGGGCCTCTTCATAGGCCAACTGATGATCCTCTTCGTCCTCACGATGTTCGTGCTGGGGACGGTGGCACGGTGGAGAGCGGGCAGAGCCAGGAGGGCTGCCGCCGTGGGCGGGGCCGGGGGCACGACCGGGGCCGCACCGGCGGCTGCCGGGACACCCGGGGCCGCTGGGACACCTGGGCTGACGGGTCCGGGGCCGGTGAGTTCCGAGGCAACCGGCCCCGGGCCTGGGGCCGCCGGACCGGGCAGCGCCGGACCGGCGACCGGCGGCACCGCGCTCGACGGCCATGCGGGCGGCGGGCCGGCGGCTGGTGGGCCCGTGTCCGGGGGTGCCGCGCCCGGGGTCACCCCTCATGAGGTGCCGGCACCTCGCAGGGAGGCCGAACCACTGGGACGGGACGCCTTTCCGGCCGACGGTGAACGGGTGGACGGGTCGGAAAGACTCCTCTTCGCGCCCAGGGAACGCCGCCACACCACCGCGGCCCACGCCATCCAGACCGCCCCCGGCCCCACCCTGATCGTCACCTCCAACCCCACCCTCTGGTCGGACACGAAGGACGCGAAGGCGAAACTGGGCCCCACGCTCCTCTACGACCCCACCCACCTCTGCGACACCCCGGCCCGCCTCCACTGGTCCCCCACCGCCGGCTGCGAGGACAGGCAAACGGCCCTGCACAGGGCGACAGCCCTGCTGGCCCCCGTACGCCCCACCGCCAAGGTCGACCAGGCGGTGGCGGACACGGCGACCACCCTTCTCCGCAGTTACCTGCACGCCGCCGCTCTGGAGAACCGCACCATCCGCCACGTACACCGCTGGTGCCAGGGCATCCAGGTCCAAGAGGCCGTGCGCACGCTCCGCACCCACCCCAAGGCCGCTCCGGGCGCCGCCGGCGAGCTGGAGGCGGCCCTCACCGCCCACCCCGAACGCCGCGACATCGCCCAGGAACTGACGGGCAGGGCCCTCGCGGCGCTCTCCACGGTCAACGTCCGCGAGGCCTGCACTCCCCACCGAAATGATGCGCTCGCCTTGGATTCCTTCATCCAGGAAGGGGGCACGCTTTATGTGGTCGGTGAATCCATCGAGGACCCGAGGAGCGATCCGGGCGCGATGCCGCTCCTGACGGCCCTCGTCTCCAGCGTGGTCGAGCGCGGCCGGCGCATGGCCGAACGGTCATCCTCCGGTCGGCTCGACCCACCACTCACCCTGGTTCTGGACGACGTCGCGGCGGTGGCCCCGTTCCCGGAGCTGCCGGCCCTGCTGGCCGCCGGAGCCGCCCAGGGCCTGCCGACGCTCGCCCTGCTCCGCTCCCGCGAACAGGCCCGCTCCCGCTGGCCCCAGCAGGAACTGCCGGCCTAGACGGGCCGCTCCAGCACGAACTCCAGCTCCGTCTCCGCCTCGTCCTTCGAGAAGGACACCACCAGGCCACTCGGCACGAAGCCGATCTTCCGGTACGCCGCCTGCGCCCGCGCGTTGTCCTCGTGGACGAACAGCCGTACCCGCTCGGCCGCCTGCTCCCACGCCCAGGCGACACCGGCGTCGAACAGCGCCTCGATCAGCCCGTTCCCCCGGTGCTCGGGCCGCACGAACACCCCGGCCGCGTGCCCCTGCCGCCGCTCGACCGGAAACCCGCCCCAGTCCTTGGTCCCGGCCTCTTCGATGAGTACGGTGACCGAGCCGGCCCACGTCCCGTCGGGTGCCTCGGCGATGTACTGCTGGGCCGTCGTGGAGCCCTCCCCGGAGGTGACGGCCCGCTCCTGCCAGAAGGAGTCGGGCTTGGCCGCGGCGTCCTCGTAGTCCTCCAGAAAGGCGAGGTGCGCGACAGGGTCCCGCAAAGCGTCCAGCCGCAGCGCTTTCACCCGCTCCCAGTCATCGGGCCGTATGGCGCGGACAACGTAATCGTTCCTGGCGAGAAGGCTCATGGGATCACCCTAAACGCAGAAAACCCCCGCACCGAAGTGCGGGGGCTTTCTCAAAAATTGTTCGGCGGCGTCCTACTCTCCCACAGGGTCCCCCCTGCAGTACCATCGGCGCTGTGAGGCTTAGCTTCCGGGTTCGGAATGTAACCGGGCGTTTCCCTCACGCTATGACCACCGAAACCCTAATGGTTTCGAGCGAACAAGCACACTCTTCACTTGTGTTCATGGTTCAGCTCTGAGCCGGCAACCGTTCGTTGCCTCAGAACATACACAGTGGACGCGAGCATCGATGGACAAGCCCTCGGCCTATTAGTACCAGTCAACTCCACCCGTTACCGAGCTTCCATATCTGGCCTATCAACCCAGTCGTCTACTGGGAGCCTTAC